>CALGOL010000101.1 GCA_937960755.1 uncultured Azospirillum sp. | reverse complement strand
GCCAAGGCTGGGACCATGTGCGTATCGAAGGCGTGGTCGAGGGCAAGAAAATCTCCCTGCTCTATTCCGTCTTTAACGGAAATTTTTTTCGGTTACGCTGACGGAGAAAAATTTAATTCAGGTCAAAATCTGGACGGCGAGCCCTGGTTCGACGCGCTTTTAAACCTGTTCTACGTCACGGATTAATCCCCCCTCCCCAACCCCTCCCCCGGGACGGGAGAGGGGCTTTAAAGCCCGCCGCCGCCCCGGTTAAACCCCCGATAAAGGCCCCCTGCAAATGGCCCGAAATCCGCACGACAAGCTGACGCAGGATTTGTTGAGCTGGAAGCCGCCGGAGCCGGTCAAGGCTTTCGAGCCGCTGACCATCCGGGCGACCAGCTTCAAGGGCCGCATGTCCAAGGCGGTGGGGCAAGCGCTGAAAGATTGCCCGATGAGCCGCGAAGAAATCGCCGAAGAAATGACGCGCTATTGCGGCGAGCAGGTCAGCGTCGACATGCTGAACAAATGGGCGTCGGAAGCGGCGGAAGATCACGCCATCCCGCTGGCCAAGCTGGACGCGCTGGTGGAGGTGACGCGGGACCGACGCCTGCTGCAAATCTTCGCCGCCCCGCGCGGCTGGTCGGTGATCGACGACAAGTACTTGCCGGCCATTGAATACGCGATGCTGGCGGAAAAAGAAGAAGACATCGCGGCGGCGAAGGCGGCGGCAAAGCGCGCGATGCGCGGGGGGCGGCTATGAAAGAATGGTGGACCGCCAAGGAACTCGCCGATCTGAACCTGCCGGGGCTGCCGGCGACGGAGCGCGGCGTGCAAACCAAAGCGGCGGCGGAAGGCTGGAAATCCCGCCCGCGCGCGGGGCGCGGCGGCGGGTGTGAATACCATCTGTCGGACTTGCCGACCCCGGCGCAAGTGGCGCTGACTCTCGCCGCCCAGATTGCGCAAGCACCGGCCGAACAGGCGGCGGAAAACGCCGACCAGCCCAGCCGCGACCAGTTATGGGCGTGGTACGCCGAAGCGCCGCAAGCCAAAAAAGCCGCGGCGCAACGCCGTCTGGAAGTGCTGGACGCGCTGGAAACGCTCTATCGCAAGGGCGGCATGACCCGCGACGTGGCGGCCGCCCATATCGCCCAGCATTACGGCGTATCGAAAGCGTCGATCTATAATTGGCTGAAGCTCACCCATGGCCGCGACCGCGCCGATTGGCTGCCGGCGCTGGCGCCGCGCCACGCCGGCAGCGTCGAGCGAGTGGAATGCTCGCCGGAAGCCTGGGACATGCTGCGGGCGGATTATCTGCGGCTGGAAGCGCCGCCCTTCGCCGACTGCTATGAGCGGATGACGCGGGCGGCGGCCGCGCAAGGCTGGTCCTATCCGTCCGAACGCACGCTGCTGCGGCGCTTGCAGGTCGCGGTGCATCCCGCCGTGATGACCCTGGCGCGCCAGGGGCGCGAGGCGCTGAAGCGGATGTACCCGGCGCAAGAACGCGACCGCAGCCATTTTGAAGCGCTGCAAGCGATCAACGGCGACGGCCATAAATGGGACGTCTGGGTTGAGTGGCCGGACGGTGCGGTAAGCCGTCCCAACATGGTGGCCTTCCAAGACCTTTATTCCGGGATGATCCTGGCTTGGCGGGTGGACAAGACCGCCAATTCCTGGGCGGTTCGCCTCGCCATCGGCGATTTGATTGAGGTTTACGGCGTGCCGCGGGCCTGCTGGTTGGACAACGGCCGCGATTTTGCGAGCAAATGGCTGACCGGCGGCGTGCCGAACCGCTACCGCTTCACGGTGCGGGAGGAAGAGCCGGCCGGCATCCTGACCAATCTGGGCGTGGAGATCCATTGGACCACGCCCTATTCCGGCCAGTCGAAGCCGATTGAGCGGGCGTTTCGCGATTTGGCCTCAGACATCGCCCGCCACCCGGCGCTGGCGGGGGCCTATACCGGCAATTCGCCGACGACAAAGCCGGAAAACTACAAAAGCCGAGCGGTCAAGCTGGACGATTTTTTGGCGCTGCTGACCTCTGAAATCAATCAGCATAACGACCGTCAGGGCCGTAAAGCGGCGAACTGTCGGGGCCGCAGCTTCCGCGAAACCTTTGATGAATCCTACGCCACCGCGGCGACGCCGAAGGCGACGGAAGAACAGCGGCGCTTGTGGCTGCTGGCGGCGGAAGGGGTCGACGTCAGCTCGCGGGACGGATCGATCAAGTTGATGGGCAACCGCTACTTTGCGGAGTTTTTGCACCTGCATCGCGGCGAAAAGGTCGCGGCGCGCTTCGACCCGGATTATTTGCACGACGGCTTGCACGTCTATCGCCTGGACGGCGCTTATCTGGGGCACGCGCCGGTGATCGAAGCCGCCGGCTTTGATTCGGCGGAAGCGGCGACGGCGCACAACCGCGCGCGCAAGGCCTGGATGCGGGCGGCGCGCCAGATGAAGGAAGCCGAAGTGCGGATGTCGGCGGCCAAGGTGGCGGAACTGGTGCCGTTCAATCTCGGTCCCGCCGCGCCGCCGGAAGCCAGGGTGGTGGCGCTGGCGCGGCCCACCCTGGATCTCAAGCAAACGCCGAAAGCCGAACCGCTGTCGGAAGGCCAGCAGGCCCGCCACGCGGCGTTGATCCACGCATTCAAGGCCGCCCCGGCGGCGGTTAGGGATGAAAAAACCGTCCGGCTGGAGCGGGCGGCGCGGATATCCGCCGATCTGGCGGCGGGCCGGGCGGTTTCATCGGATGAGGCCGAATGGTTCGAGCGTTACCAAAACCTGCCGGAATGGCGGGCGCATCAGCAAATGCAGGCGTTTTCGGCCATCGCGTGATCCCGCGGGGGCGATTCGCCGATCATTTTCAAGGTGAGACATGAGCGATTTTCAAAGCAATCCCAGTTCAGCCCTTGGTGGTGGCGACACCGCGCCGCTGACCAACGTCGCGCTGTTTCTTGAGCTGGCGCAGCGCGTCGCCGCCCGCCATCGCCAGTTGCCCGGCATGGCGGTGTGGTATGGGCCAAGCGGTTACGGCAAGACCAAATCCGCGACGTATGGGGCGAACGCGGTGCGGGCGCACTACGTCGAATGCGGCTCAACCTGGACGCAAGCCAAGTTCACCCGCGCCCTGGCGACCGAACTGGGCATCCCGGCGCAAGGCACGGTGGCGGATCTGGTGGAGCGGGTCATCGTCAGCCTGAAGATCAGCCGCCGCCCGCTGATTATCGACGAGTTTGACCATGTGGTGTCGCGGAAATACGTCGAACTGGTGCGGGAAATTCACGACCAGTCGGGGGCGGCGATCATCCTGATCGGCGAGGAAATGTTGCCGCACAAGCTGAAAACCTGGGAGCGATTCCATAACCGCGTGCTCGACTGGCAGCCGGCGCAGCCGTGCGGCGGCGACGACGCGCGGCGGCTGGCGGCGATGTACGCCCCCGGCGTCAGCATCGCCGACGATCTGCTGGCGAAGATCGTCGCGGCGTCGGGCGGGCGACCGCGCCGCATCGCGGTCAATCTGGATCGTCTGCGGGAAACCGCGGCGCTGGAAGGTTGGAAGGCGGTTGACGCGGCGGCCTGGGGCGCGCGACCGCTGTTCAGCGGCGAGCCGCCGGCGCGGAGGGCGTCGTAATGTCGAAGCTATATTCCAAGCGGCTGAACGCGCTGATCGAAATCAACATTCCCCGCGGGCAAGACGGCATATGGGCGGCGGCCCGCCGGTCGAAAGCCTTCACCGTCGCCGAAATCGAACGGCTGGTGGAGGCGGACAAGGAGCATATCGCCGATTATCTGCGCCGGCTGGAGCGCGGCGGCTTCTTGAAACGCCTGTCAAACAAGCCGGCGCAATATCAACTGGTCGAAGATCAGGCGGAAACCCCGCGCGTCCGCCACGACGGAACGCTGATCGAGGAGCCCCGCGCGGCGGGACAAGACAACATGTGGCGGGCGATCAAGATGCTGCGGGACTTTGACGGCGTGGAGCTGGCGCGGGCGGCGCAAAGCCCCGGCGTCAGGGTGGCGGAACGCAGCGCCCTGCAATACATCGTCGCGCTGCACGCCGCGGGCTACCTCATCAAAACGCAAGACGAAGTGCGGTCGGGTAAAAAAGGCCAAGGCGGCCGCGCGCGCTACGCCCTGAACCCGGTTAAAAACACCGGGCCGCAAGCGCCGCAAATCCAGCGCTGCAAGGCGCTGTTTGATCCCAATATCGGACAGGTGGTCAGCCTGCCCTTTGACGCGGAGCGCGTGCTGTGAGCGCCGCCGCCAAGGTCGCCGCCGGATCGTCGCAAACCGCGGCGGCGAAGGTCGCAGCGTCCTGGGGGCCGACCCCGCCGGATTGGCTGGCGGCGCTGGCCGCCGAATGCGACCAGACCTCGCAGAATAAAGCCGCGGCCCGCATCGGCGTGTCGTCGGCGGTGGTCAGCCAAGTGCTGGCCGGCAAATACCCCGGCAACCTTGAGGCCGTCGCCGACAAGGTGCGGGCATCCCTGCTGGCGCACACCGTCGATTGCCCGGCCATGGGGGTGATGGACCTGTCGGTTTGTCTCGATTGGCGCATCAAAGCCAAGACCTTCCACCCCACCAGCGCGTTGCGCGGGCGGATGTTCGACGCCTGCGGCTTCTGCCCGAACAACAAGGATTGAACCATGCTCAGTCAAGATTTGACGAACCTGGGTAACCGTATCGAAGAAGCGCGGCTTGGCGCCGATTGGGGCGTCGAATTCGACGCCGCCGAAACCGACCTGCTGTTATCGGCCATCTATACCGCGGCGGAAGACGCCGAAGCGCTGGAGGCCGCCCAAGTGGGCGGCCAAGCCCGCGGCCATGCTGGCAAGCGGATCGCGTTTCGCACGCCCGCTCGCCGGGAAGCCGTCAAGC
>CALGOL010000100.1 GCA_937960755.1 uncultured Azospirillum sp. | reverse complement strand
GCGTAGACGTCGGGGCGCCAGAACGGCCCAGGGGCAGGATCGGCGGCGACAGGGTTAGCGGGGGTCGGATCGGCGGATTTGGTCATTGAGGCGGCTTCAGGGCTTCCAGAACGGCTTGGCGGCCTCCCGCTCGGCGTCGACGCGGGACAGGCCGATGTCCTTTAGCAGATGTTCCGGCATGCCGCGCAAGGCTTGACGCTGGCGATAGCGCTCCATGCCGTCGAACAGCGCGTCGAGGGCGTAGCCGAAGCCGCGCAGCGCGGCGCCGGGGGCGGCGCGCAGGCGATCAGAAAAGTCGGGAGCGGGGAGGGAGGCGGCGTAGCGGCGCATGGCGTAATTCTCCTTATGCGGCGCCCGCGGGATAAGCGGGGCCGTTGTCGCGCGCATCGGCGCGGTGGTTGGCGGCGTTTGGTGTTGAGGAGCTTGCGTCGTCAGGGGGATCATGCGCCACCCGGTTCTTGCGCGCAAACGAGCCTTTCTCATACAAAGGATAAGAAAAACTAATGCTGGGGTTGGATCATGTCCCGCCGTTTGCCGCCGCTGAACGCGCTCAGGGCTTTTGAAGCCGCGGCGCGGCATTTGTCGTTCACTAAGGCGGCGGAGGAGCTTTGCGTCACCCAAGCCGCGGTCAGCCACCAGATCAAGGGGCTGGAGGAATGGCTGGGCGCACCGTTGTTTTTGCGCCAGAACCGCAATCTCTGCCTGACCGAAGCGGGTCAAGCGTACCTTCCCACCGTCAAGCTGGCGTTCGATGGGTTGGCCGACGCCACCGAACGGCTGTTCCGCCAGGATCACGGCGGCGCGCTCACCGTCTCCACCATGCCGTCATTGGCGGCGAAATGGCTGGTGATGCGGCTGGGGCGGTTTCAGGAGCGTCACCCCGATATTGACGTGCGGCTGCAAACCTCGTCGGCGCTGGTGGACTTCGCCACGCAAGACGTCGACGTGGCGATACGCTTCGGCTCGGGCCATTGGCCAGGCCTGCGGGCCGAACGGCTGATGGAGGAGGAGATTTTCCCAGTGTGCAGCCCCAGTTTGCTGCGCCCCGACCGGCCGCTGACCTGCCCCGGCGATCTGCGTTACTATCCGTTGCTGCATGACGATTATGTCATCACTTGGCGGCTGTGGCTGGAGGCGGCGGGAGCGACGGAGGTCGACACCAGCCGCGGCGCGGTGTTCACCGATTCGGCGCTGATGCTGCAAGCGGCGGCGGCCGGCCGCGGCGTCGCCCTGGCCCGGCATGTGCTGGCGGTGGACGATCTGGCGGCGGGGCGGCTGGTGCGTTTGTTCGATGTCGCGGTGCCGGGGGACTTCGCCTATTACGTCGTCGCGCCGCCGCATTATTTTCAGCGCCCCAAGGTGCGGGCGTTCCGCGACTGGCTGTTTGAGGAGGCGGGGGCGGTCGGGCGGGGCGCAAGGCCGGGTTGAGGCTTTCAGCGCTTCGCCTGACGCGGCGTTTGCGCTATTGCTGCGGTCCGACCCGCCGATACAAGGAGCCCGCCCGTCATGACCGAAGCCCTCGCCCTTGCCTATCTTGAAGCCGGCGAGACCGTCGGCGGCGAGCCGTTGATCGTCATGCACGGCCTGTTCGGTTCGGCGCGCAACTGGAACATGCTGGTCAAGCGCTTCGCCGAGCGCCGCCACGTCTTCGCGCTGGATTTGCGCAATCACGGCGGCTCGCCGTGGGACGCCGACATGAGCTATCCCGCCATGGCCGCCGACGTGGCGCGGTTTATCGAGGATCGCGGCTGGACCCGCGCCGCGCTGCTGGGCCATTCCATGGGCGGCAAGGTCGCCATGACGCTGGCCTTGACCCGGCCCGACTTGGTTTCCCGCTTGGTCGTCGCCGACATCGCGCCCGTTCAATACGCCCACACCCACGCGCCGTACGTCGCGGCGATGAAAGCGGCCAAGCTGGACGGCGTCAGCCGCCGCGGCGAGGTGGAGGCGCAGTTGGCCGAGGCCGCGCCAGTGGCTTCCATGCGCGCCTTCTTGATGCAGAACCTCGTGTTGGAGAACGGCAAGTTTTCCTGGCGGGTTAACTTGGACGCCATCGGCGCCGGCATGGCCGACCTGATCGGCTTTCCCGACCTGGGGGGTGCGACGTTCGACAAGCCGACGTTGTTTATCGGCGGCACGGCGTCGGACTACGTCACGGCGGCTTATGAGCCGGTCATCAAAGCGCGCTTCCCGGCGTCCCGCATCGAGATGATGGAAGGCGCGGGGCATTGGCTGCACGCAGAGCGGCCCGATGCTTTCGCGGATTTGGTCGAGGGTTTTCTGTAAGCCTCAGCTTACCCAGACGTGCCACAGGTCGATGGGGCCGGGCGGGTCGCCCTTGGCGGGGGCGGAGATGTATTTGAAGTCCCGCCCGTGTCGGGAGCGCGCCACGTCAGTCTGGAAATCCTGCGGCTCCGGCAGGGCGAGCGTCGCGTACGGGTCTGGTTGCTTGTCTTTCGCTTTCTTGAGCGCCGGCGTCAGCTTGCCGGCGATTGAGGAGCCGTCGCGGACATAACCCAGCATCAGCGCTTCTTGTCGCGCCCAGGCGTACTCCCCCGCCACATGGCGGCGCACGCCGTTATCGCAATACATTTGCGTTTTTTTCTTGTTGGGCGCGTCGATCAGCTTGCATTCGACGGTCAGCGGAAATCTGGCGCCTTCTTGGGTGAGTTGAATGGACAGGTCCGGCTTTTTGTCCAGATGGGTTCCGTCGTAGCTGAGCTCCGAAGCGTCGCGGGCGACGGCTGTCGCCGTTAAGCGGAAGAGCGGGTCTTCGTCGATGCGGGTTTTCAGCGCTGAGGCCATCAGATCGTTGATTTCAGTCTCGCTTTTCCCGGCGAGCGCAGCGGCGTATTTGGCTTGGAGGTACTTCCAGACGTCCACTATCGTCTCAAAGACAATGCGAATGTGTTCTTCATCAAGCGGCGGCAACGGCAACCTTGCGATCCCTCGGGTCAATTCGGCGATATGATCTGGCCGGGGAAGCAGGGTCGGCTGGGTCATAAGCCCTCGCGCCCCGATAACAAGCCGATATGATCCCAGAAGATGCGCCGGGCCGCCGTACGGGCCTGGGTGCGGCTCCAGTACCGCGCCTGATTGAGCCGGACCAGCCAGAGCCGACCGGCGGCGGGATCGGGAACAATCACCTCGCTCGCCGCCGTCTGATCGGCCAGACGCAGCAGCTTCTCCCAGTCGGCGGCGGGCAGAGGGCCGTGCGCCGGCTCCATTTTTGCGGATTCGCCCACGCTCACGACCGCGACGTTCCACGGCGCCCACGACGGGACCGAACAGGGCGTCGCCCGCATCGGTCGACCGTAACGTTCGCCGAGCGGAGCCAGTTCCTGATGAAGCTCGTCGCAAAACGCCTGCATTTCCTCAGGTGTGGGCGGCGTTGCGGCGGCCTTGCGGTTGCGGGCGAAGGGCAGGTTGTAGGTCAGCGTATCGTCGATGACCTGCAAATCCCGCGGGGTCAGGCCGTAGAGCTTCGCCACCCAAGCGTCGACCGCCGCCCAATTCTCCGCGCTTTCGTTCTCGGCGAGCGCGTCGAACAGCGGTTCGATCCGGGCATAGTCTTCCGGCGCGAGCGACTCCATCGGGGGCAAGGGGATGCTGTCTATTGAGGTCTTTTCGATCACATCTCTTTCGAACCCAAACTTTCCACTTGTCATTAAGCAAAACCAGAATGAGAATCTACTCCCAATTATTATCGCTAAAAATTTCGCAAGCAAAACTGGAGAAGTATGCGAATGTGTTGCGTAGCCATAGTATGATTCATTGTATCGTAAATTCCTCATTGTCAGGATGACGGGCACTCTGTGAAGATCTGGGCGTTGAGTTTGTTTTACAATAAGAATTGGTGATTTGTATATTGATAAATCTCTGTTCGCCTCAACTTTTAGAAGTTTAAATTGGCGCATATCATCATCGCCAATGACAATGGCCCCTTTATAATTCACCCCCAAATCCGGGGTATCGTCTATACTGCTCAGCTTTGACTTGTTACCAATTTTATATCCATTCCCGCTATTTTTTGGCGTTCCTTTTTCGATTCCAATATTTTTGCACCACCATTCGCATAGTGTTGGATAATTAGATTTGATAATCTTATTATATAATTCAAAACCGACACTACCTCCCCTATACTTTACTTTAAAAATCTCAGGCATGCTTACAATTTGAGAGAGAATAATTTGATCAGAATTTGATGCATTGATTCTCATTTGACCAGACCCATTAATTCCCTGTTCTTCATATGGGCTTATGAATTTCAGAATGCTATGGGTGGATGGAGGCCTGTTTGTTGCGAAAATAAGGCAGAACGGAGCCCTAACTTTTGGCCAAACATTTGTTTCTCTAAGATCTGTTCCATTAAACAGGCCTGTAACGTCTAATACAGAAAATAGTTTTTTGCGATCATCCGCAATGTCATTGGATTGTTTAAAGAAAAGCCTTCCGTGAAGAGCAAAGGAAATTTGCCCCCCAGTTTTAGCCCACTCCATTGCGCACCAGATAAATGGTAAATCCATTGGTTTTTTCGCAAGATTTATAACGCCATCTGATTTAAGGGTATTTGTATTTAATTCAGAAATCCTTGTATCAAATATATGATTTATCTTATTACGGACAAAGCTCCAATCTAAATTAGATTTAGCTTTGCTCCAAGGCGGATTGCCGATCACCAGATCGTATTTACCGACATGTTCCTCGCCGACCAGCGGGCCGAGACTGCCCAGCGATCCGGCCTCCTCATCGCCGGAGAACCTGAACAGCACCTTGCTGCGCAGATTTTCAAAGCGCAGCTTCTCCACCGGCTCCGGCGCCGGGTCCAGTTCAATCGACATCAGGTAAAGGCCGAGCGCGGCGAAGCGCAACGCCTGCTCGTTGATGTCGAATCCTGTAATTTGATCGTAAAGTATGTTGCGCAGTGTTTGGGTGTCGGGCCGTCGCCCGTCGCGCCGCCAGCGGCAGGAACCAGTTCGAGAGCTTGA
>CALGOL010000099.1 GCA_937960755.1 uncultured Azospirillum sp. | reverse complement strand
GGCCGGGCTGGCTGTTCGCGGCGCTGCCGGGGGTGAAGGCGGACGGCCGCAAGTTTATTCCCCAAGCCGTCGCCGCCGGGGCGTGCGCCGTGCTGGTCCCGGCCGGGACGGATTTCGCCGGCCAGATGCCAGCGATTCCGGTGATTGAGGCGGCCGACCCGCGCGCGACGTTCGCGCATTTGGCGGCAGCGTTCTACGGCCGTCAGCCGGAAATCGTCGTCGCCGTCACCGGCACCAACGGCAAGACCTCCACCGTCACCTTCGCCCGGCAAATCTGGACGGCGCTGGGGCGTAAAGCCGCCTCGCTCGGCACGCTGGGGCTGATCGGCGCCGGACTGGATCATTATGGCGCCATGACCACGCCCGACCCGGCGACGCTGCACGCCGATCTGGCGCGGGCGGCCGAAGCCGGCGTCGACCGCTTGGCGATGGAGGCGTCTTCCCATGGGCTGGAGCAGCGCCGGCTGGACGGCGTGCGGCTCGCGGCGGTGGGCTTCACCAATCTGACCCGCGACCATCTCGATTATCACGGGACGATGGAGGCGTACTTCGACGCTAAGGCGCTGCTGTTCAACCGCTTGGCGCCGCAAGGGGCCGCGGCGGTGTTGAACGCCGACGCGCCGCCATTCGACGCCTTGCGCCAAATCGCTGAAACCCGCGGCTTGCGAGTCATCGGCTATGGCGCCGCCGCCGAGGAAATTCGGTTGCTGGACGCCCAATCAACACCCCGCGGGCGGCGCCTGAAGCTGGAGGTTTTCGGAAAAAAGGTCGAAGTCGAATTGCCGCTGGCTGGCGGCTTTCAGACCGCCAACGCTTTGTGTGCGCTAGGCTTAGTGGTTGGCGGCGATGAATCTGTGGATATCTTGTCCGCCATTAACCATTTGTCAGCACTTGACGGCGTGCCGGGACGCCTGCAACACGTGGCGGAAACCCCCGAAGGCGCGCCGGTGTTCGTCGATTACGCCCATACGCCCGACGCGCTGGAGACGGTGTTGAAGGCGTTGCGGCCCCATGCGGCGGGCCGGCTGGTCTGCGTGTTCGGCTGCGGCGGCGACCGCGATCCGGGCAAGCGGCCGGTGATGGGGGAATTGGCGGGCCGGCTGGCCGACCGCGCCATCGTTACCGACGACAACCCGCGCACCGAAGAAGCGGCGTCGATCCGGGCGGCGGTGAAGGCCGGTTGGCCGGGGCTGGAGGAAATCGGCGACCGCGCCGAAGCCATTCGCGTCGCGGTGGCGGATTTGCGGGCGGGGGACGTGCTGGTGGTGGCCGGCAAAGGACACGAACAGGGACAAATCGTCGGGACTGAGGTCCGTCCGTTCGACGACGCGGCGACGGCGCAACAAGCGGTCAGGGAGTTGGGGCGATGAGCGAAAATAGCGAAAATTCCGTGCCGGTCTGGACCGCGGCCGAAGCCCCCGCCGCCACTGGCGGCCGCGCGCTCGCCCCTTGGACCGCGACCGGGGTTTCCATCGACAGCCGCAGCGTGGCGCCGGGCGACTTGTTCGTCGCGCTGAGCGGGCCGAACTTCGACGGGTCGGCTTTCGTCGCCGACGCGCTGGCCAAGGGGGCGGCGGGGGCGGTGACCACGCGCGTTCCCGACGGGATTTCCGCCAACGCGCCCTTGCTGCTGGTCAACGACGCCGTCAAGGCGCTGGAGGATTTGGGCCGCGCGTCGCGGGCGCGCTCAACCGCGCGCTTCGCCGCCGTCACCGGCTCGGTCGGCAAGACCTCCACCAAGGAAGCCTTGCGTCATTGCTTGGCGGCGCAAGCGCCGACCTACGCCACTCAGGGCAATCTCAACAATCACTTTGGCGTGCCGCTGTCGCTGGCCCGCATGCCGGCGTCTTGCCGCTACGGCGTGTTCGAACTGGGCATGAACCACGCCGGCGAAATCGGGCCGCTGTCGCGCCAAGTGGCGCCCGACGTGGCGCTGATTACGACCATCGAGCCGGTGCATATCGAATACTTCGCCTCCATCGAAGGGATCGCCGACGCCAAGGCGGAAATCTTTGAAGGCATGGGGCCTGCCGGCGTCGCCATCCTCAACCGCGACAACCCGCAGTACGTCCGCTTGATGACGGCGGCGCAAAAGGCGGGTTTGAGCCGGATTTGGAACTTCGGCGAACATCAGGACGCCGACGCCCGCATCACCGAATTGTCGCTGCACGCCACCTGCTCGGCGATCACCGCCACCATCAAGGGCGAGCGGCTGCAATATTGCCTGTCGTTGCCGGGCCGCCACCATGTGCTGAACAGCCTCGCCGTCTTGCTGGCGGTGCGCGGGCTGGAAGGCGATCTGGGCGCCGCGGCGCGGGCAATGTCGTCGCTTCAGCCGGTCAAGGGCCGCGGATTGCGCAAACGGGTGCATCTGGCGCAAGGCTCCTTCACCATTATTGACGAAAGCTACAACGCCAGTCCTGCGGCGATGCGCGCGGCGTTTGAAGTGTTGAGCCGTATCGACCCCGGCGCCGGCGGCCGTCGTCTGGCCGTGCTGGGCGACATGCGCGAACTGGGCGACCACGCCGAACGGCTGCACGCCGAATTGGCCGAGCCGCTGAAGCGCGCCGGCATTGACTTGGTCTACTGCTGCGGCCCGCATATGCGGGCGCTTTACGACCGGCTGCCGGCGGCGATGCGCGGCGGCTGGACCGAAAGCAGCGCCGAACTGGCGGCCAAGCTGGCGTTCATGGTCAAGGCCGGCGACGTGGCGATGGTCAAGGGCTCGGCCGGCACCAAGATGGGACCGGTGGTGGAAACCCTGCTGGCGCTCGACGTGCGGCAAGACGAAGCGGCGCAGCCCGCCCCCGGTCTTCTGGCGGCGGGGGGCTGAGGCGCGAACGATGCTCTATAATCTGCTCTTCCCCTTGGCTGACATGTTTCAGCCGTTCAACCTCTTCAAATACCTGACGTTCCGCATGGGCGGCGCGGTGATGACGGCGCTGGTCATCAGCTTCGTCTTCTTTCCCCGCCTGATCGCGTGGTTGAAGAGCAAGCAGGGGGAAGGCCAGCCGATCCGCAGCGACGGGCCGGAAACCCATTTCAAGAAGAAAGGCACGCCCACCATGGGCGGGCTGATGATCCTGATCGCCGTGTCGATCTCGACCATTCTTTGGATGGACGTGAAGAACGGCTACACCTGGGTCGTGCTGGGCGTCACCATCGGTTACGGTCTGATCGGCTTTCAAGACGATTACCTGAAGCTGACCAAGCGCAACACCAAGGGCATGTCGGGGCGCGCCAAGCTGATTTTTCAGTTCGGCATCGCCATCGCCGCGACGCTGGCGGTGATGTATATCGCCCCGGCGCAGCATATGACCTCGGTCGCCGTGCCGTTCTTGAAAGACTTCTTCATTGATCTTGGCTGGTTCTTCCTGCCGTTCGCGGCGCTGGTGATCGTCGGCGCCTCCAACTCGGTCAATCTGACCGATGGGCTGGACGGGCTGGCCATCGTGCCGACGATGATCGCGGCGGGCTGCTTCGCGCTGATCGCTTATCTGACCGGCAACGCCATCTTCGCCGGCTATCTGCAAATCCCCCATGTCGCGGGCGCCGGCGAATTGTCGGTGTTCTGCGGCGCTTTGATCGGCGCCGGGCTTGGCTTTTTGTGGTTCAACGCGCCGCCGGCCATGGTGTTCATGGGCGACACCGGCTCGCTCTCGCTGGGCGGCGCTTTGGGCGCCATCTCCGTCGTCACCAAGCATGAAATCGTGCTCGCCATCATCGGCGGGCTGTTCGTCTTGGAAACCGTGTCGGTGATCGTCCAGGTGGCGTCGTTCAAGCTGACCGGCAAGCGGGTGTTCCGCATGGCCCCGCTGCACCATCACTTTGAAAAGAAGGGCTGGGCGGAGCCCACCGTGGTCATCCGTTTTTGGATCATCGCCGTGATTTTGGCGCTGGTCGGCCTTTCCACCTTGAAGCTGCGCTAAAGGATTAACGACGGATGATCGACCTTTCCTTCCTGAAGGGACAGCGGGTTGCGGTGATGGGGCTGGGGAAATCCGGCCGCGCGTCCGCATGCGCGCTGCTTCAGGCGGGCGCTGAGGTCTTGGCGTGGGACGACGGGCCAGCCGCCCGAGAAGCCGCGGCGGCCGACGGGATTCCGCTGGTCGATTTGGGCGCAACCGACCTATCCACGGTCGCGACCGTCGTCTGGTCGCCCGGCATCGCGCACACGCATCCTAAGCCCCACCCGGTGGCGGAGCGCGCCAGGGCGGCGGGGTTAACCCTTGTTTGCGACGTGGATTTGTTGGGCCGCGCCGCGCCCTGCGCCCAATATGTTGGAATCACCGGCACCAACGGCAAGTCCACCACCACCGCTTTGATCGGTCATATTTTAGAAACCGACAAGCGCCAGACCCAGGTCGGCGGCAATCTCGGCACGCCGGTGTTGACCTTCGACCAATTGGGCGCCCGCGGCGTCTATGTGCTGGAGCTGTCAAGCTATCAGCTTGAGCTGACCCGCTCCGTCACCCACGCCGCCGCCGTGCTGCTCAACATCACGCCGGACCATCTCGACCGACACGGCGGCATGGCGGGCTATATCGCCGCCAAGAAACAGATTTTCGCCGGCCAGTCGGGCGCCCACACCGCCATCATCGGCATCGACGACGAACATTGCCGGGCGCTGTGCGGCGAGTTGATGATGGCCGGCCATCAACGGCTGTGGCCGATTTCCGCCGAACGCAAGGCGCCGGGCGGGGTTTACGTCGACGGCGACCAGTTGATTGACGACACCCGCGGGCTGGCCGAAGCGGTCCTCGATCTGACCAAAGCGCCCAATCTGCTGGGGACGCACAACCGCCAGAACGCCGCCGCGGCCTACGCCGCCGCCCGCGCGCTGCGGGTTCCGCGCCCGGTGATCGCCGAAGCGATGGCGAGCTTTCCCGGCCTTGCGCACCGGCAACAGTCCGTTGGCGTGGTGAACGGCGTGCGCTTCGTCAACGACAGCAAGGCGACCAACGCCGACGCTGCCGCCAAGGCGCTGGCGACCTATGAGCCGATCTATTGGATTCTTGGCGGCCAGGCCAAGGAAACCGGGCTGGACGGGTTGGAAGACTACCTGCCCCGCGTGCGCCGCGCCTTCTTGATCGGCGAAGCGACCGAGCGTTTCGCCCAGTGGCTGGAAGCCCGCGGCCTCGGCTTTGAGCGCTGCGGAACCTTGGATAAAGCGGTGGAGGCGGCGGCGGCGGCGGCGTTCGCCGACCGGCTGTCGGGGGCGGCGGTGCTGCTGTCGCCGGCCTGCGCCTCGTGGGACCAGTTCGCCAATTTTGAAAAGCGTGGGGAAGCCTTTATCGACGCCGTCGCCAAGCTTGCCGCGTCCCCCAATGGACGGGCCACCGATGGAGGGGCCGCATGATTACCTTTGATCGGACGGACCAATCGGTTTTCGGGCGCTGGTGGTGGACGGTCGACCGCGTGCAGTTGGCCGCCTTGGCGCTGCTGATGCTGGTGGGAACGGTGCTGATCGCCGCCGCCAGCCCGCCGGTGGCGGTGCGCATCGGCATCGACAACAGCTTCCACTTCGTCGAACGCCACGCGATGATGCTGATTCCGTCGGTGGCGATCATGCTGGGGGTGTCGCTGCTGACGCTGCGCGGCGCCCGGCGCGCCGCTTTGGCGATGTTCCTGGTCTCGCTGGTGTTGGTGGCGCTGACCATGGTCATCGGCGTCGAGATCAAGGGCGCCAAGCGCTGGATTCATCTGCCCGGGCTGTCGTTGCAGCCGTCGGAATTCGTCAAGCCGGCCTTCGCCGTGGTGGCGGCGTGGCTGTTCTCCTTATCGAAGACCAACCCCGGCTTTCCCGGCGTCACCGTGTCGATCTTCGCTTACGGCGTCACCGCGGGCCTGCTGCTGCTGCAACCCGACGTCGGCATGTGGTTCGTTGTGACCGCGGTTTGGTTCACCCAATTCTTCATCGCCGGGCTCAACATTATTCTGGTGGTGATTTTGGGCCTGCTGGGGATCGCCGGCATCGTCGGCGCCTATCACCTGCTGCCGCACGTCAAAAGCCGCATCGACCGCTTCCTTGACCCGGAAGCCGGCGACACCTTCCAGATCACCCGGTCGATGGAGGCGTTCGCCAACGGCGGCGCTTTGGGGACCGGGCCGGGACAGGGGACGGTTAAGTTCGGCCTGCCCGACGCCCACGCCGACTTTATCTTTTCGGTGGCGGGGGAAGAGTTCGGGCTGATTTTCTGCCTGTTCCTGATTGTGCTGTTCTTGTTCATCGTGCTGCGCGGCTTCTCCCGCGTGTTCAATGAAAACAACCTGTTCGTCATGCTGGCGGTGTCCGGCTTGATGATGCAGGTGGCGTTGCAGGCCATGGTGAACATGGGCTCCTCGCTGCACCTCATCCCGACAAAGGGCATGACCTTGCCCTTCATCAGCTACGGCGGCTCGTCGTTGCTGGCGCTCGGGTTCGGCATGGGCTTGGCGCTGGCGCTGACGCGCAAGCGATTCGGGCCGACGGAATAAGGGCGGGCGGCGATGACAACTAATAAGACTCGGACTCTGAATCTCATACTACTTGCGGCTGGCGGCACCGGCGGCCACGTCTTCCCGGCGGAAGCCTTGGCGCGCGAACTGCTGGCCCGCGGCTGGGATGTCGAGTTGGTGACCGATTCCCGCGGCCAAGCCTTCGGCGGCGATTTGTCGGCCGTGCCGACCCACCGCATTTCCGCGGCGTCGCCCGGCAAGGGGATTTGGGGCAAGCTCAAGGCCGGCCTGATTATGGGCCGCGGGCTGATGCAGGCCAACGCCATGATGCGTCGCATGCGCCCGGCCGCGGTGGTGGGCTTCGGCGGCTATCCTTCCGTGCCGGCGGTGATGGCGGCGGCGGGGGCGCAAGTCCCGGTGGTCATTCACGAACAAAACGCCGTGCTGGGCCGGGCCAACGGCATGTTGTCGGCCGGGGCCAAGGTCATCGCCACCGCGTTCCCCAGCGTCGCCAAGCTGGGCAAGGGCGGCGAAGCCAAGCTGGCCCGCGTCGGCAACCCGGT
>CALGOL010000098.1 GCA_937960755.1 uncultured Azospirillum sp. | reverse complement strand
GGCGGCGGGCCGCCTGCGCCGATTGATCGTCGCCGCCAAGACCTTCGGCTTCCATCTGGCGCCCGTGGACCTGCGCCAGAATTCGGACGTGCATGAGCGCACGGTGGCCGAGCTGCTGGCCGCCGCCGGACGCTGCGCCGATTACTTGGCGCTGGACGAAAACGCCCGCATCAATTTGCTGGCGGATGAGATCGCCAGCCCGCGCCCACTCTATTCGCCCTATCTGAGCTATTCGGACGAGGCGGCGGGGGAACTGGCGATCTTCTTCGCCGCCCGCGACCTTAAGGCGGCGTATGGCGAAGAGACGCTGCCCAACTGCATCATCTCCAAAACCGACGGCGCTTCCGATTTGCTGGAGGTGGCGCTGCTGCTGAAGGAGGCCGGGCTGCTGATTCCCGGCGCGGCCCCGCGCCTGCGGATGAATATTATCCCGCTGTTCGAAACCATCGGCGACTTGCAGCAAGCGCCGCAGACCATGGAGCGGCTGTTCGCCCTGCCGGGATATCGCACGCTGGTCGCGGCGCGTGGCGACGAACAGGAAGTGATGCTGGGCTATTCCGACAGCAACAAGGACGGCGGCTTCCTGACGTCGGGCTGGGAACTCTATAAGTCCGAAATCGAGCTGACCAAGCTGTTCACCCGCTTCGGCGTGCGGCTGCGGCTGTTCCACGGCCGCGGCGGCTCGGTGGGTCGCGGCGGCGGCCCGGCCTATCAGGCGATCCTCGCCCAGCCGGCGGGGGCGGTGTCGGGACAAATCCGCATCACCGAACAGGGCGAAGTCATCGCCTCCAAATACGGCGACCGGCAGATCGGCCGGCGCAATCTGGAAGTGCTGGCGGCGGCGACGCTGGAGGCGACCTTGCTGGACCTGGAAAACCACGTCGAGCCGGCGGAAGCCTTCTATCCCGCCCTTGACCGGCTGTCGCAACTGGCGTTCGAAGCGTATCGCGGGCTGGTCTACGACACGCCGGGCTTCAAGCGCTATTTCCGCGAGGCGACGCCGATTTCAGAAATCGCCACCCTCAACATCGGCAGTCGGCCGGCGTCGCGCACCAAATCCGACCGCATTGAAGATTTGCGCGCCATTCCTTGGGTGTTTTCCTGGGCGCAAAGCCGGGTGATGCTGCCGGGCTGGTACGGTTTCGGTTCCGCCGTGACGCAATGGCTGGATGAGAACCCGGACGGTTTGGCGTTGCTGCGCCGCATGCGCCACGCTTGGCCGTTTTTCCGCGCGCTGTTGTCTAACATGGAAATGGTGCTGTCGAAGACCGACCTCGCTATCGCCGCCCGCTACGCCGAACTGGTGAGCGACGCCGACTTGCGCGACGCGGTGTTCGGCCGCATCCGCGACGAATGGCGCGTCACCCGCGACCACGTGCTGGCGATTATCGAGCAAGACGAGTTGTTGGCCGATAACCCTGCCCTCGCCCGCTCGATCCGCAACCGCGCCGCCTACATCGACCCGTTGAACCATGTGCAAATCGCCATGCTGCGTCGGCATCGCGCTGGCGAGGCGGACGAGCGCGGTCGGCGCGGCATTCTGTTGTCAATCAACGGCGTCGCCGCTGGCTTGCGCAATAGCGGGTGAGGCTGGGGGCCTGGAGCTATGTTTGCGACGTCGCAAGCCCGCGCTTAGGAGAGATTTTCTTCGTCGACGATTTCGTCAGCGATGAACGGCGCCCAGCGGCCGAGGTTCTCTCGCGCCGCCGCCCCCTTGGGCAGGTCCAAGCCGGCCATTTCCGCCCGCCGCGCCCAGCGCAACCGGGTCTGCACGTCGGCCCCTTCCAGCCACGCTAAGGCCAGCCGGGCGTTGCGAGACGCCGCCGCCTCTTCTTCCTTCAGCTTGCGTTCGCCGCGGCGCTGAAGCCGCAGTTTATCAAGCTGACGGGCGGCGTGCTCCGCCTGGGCCGCGTCCTTGCGGGTGATGTGAAAGGTCGCCTCCACCACCCGGCCGCCGCCCCGTCCCCTGCCCTGGCGCTTTTCGGTCATCGCCACTTCAAAGCCGGCCAGGGCGTTGATTTCCTCCAACGCCGGCTGAATGGCGCGCACGTTGAAATCCTTCCAGTCCTTCAGCTTGTCGCGGCAACCCAAGAGGTCGCGCAATTCGGACGTCTTGACAGTCCAATAGGGCGCGGCGGCGTCGCGGTCGGCGTAGCGCTTGAGGATTTCATAGAGGATCAGCGAATATTTCGATTCGAACTGATAAACCACCTTCAGCGAGATATAGCTGTAGAGCGCCGGCTCGACCAGTTTTTCCGCCAGCCCGGTGGGGAAGCTGTAGGTCAGTTCGCCGGTGCGCTCCACCAGCTCGCATTCCCCCAATAACTGCGACGAGCGCCAGATTTCGCCGCGGGAGGAATCGAGGTAATTAAACTGCACCACGGTTTTTTGCAGCCGGGTGATGCTGGCCTTGATGCGGCGGTTGCTGCTGTCCTCCACCCCGTCGCGCGCCGCGGCCGCAAAGGCGCGTATTTCGGACATTTTGACAGAATGGGCCGCCACCTTGCCCAGGTCGCGATAGGCCGCCGCCAACAAGTGATTGAACAGCCGCCGGTCGGCGAGGGTCAAACTGCCTTCCGGCTCGCTGATTTCAACAGCGCCGGTGGATTTGGGGAATTGCGACGCCCCGCTTGTGGTCAATTGCGCCGCCATGCCGTCTACTTCCCCCGCCCGGACGTCTTGCGCGTTAGGATGTCCGAATTTACTATCGGACACGGGATGAGAGTCAAGTCCGAAGAATCTGTCGAAATGTCCGAAGAAGATCCAGCCGTGCTCAAACGCCCGCCCCTGCTCAAACGTCCGATAGACGTTAACCAAACCGGCGGAATGTCCGAAAACCCCTGACCGGATGTCCGGCAAAACCGGGCGGAATGTCCGAAATAGCTGTCGAAATGTCCGAACCTATCCGGCAACGTATTGAAATAGCAGATGGATTCAGGCTCTAGGAATCTCAGGAATCTAGGAATCAAAAGGAAAGGCTTTTTCGGACGTTTTGACGGGGCCTGTTGTCGAGTCTCCCCTGTCGAAACGTCCGATGAAAAACCATCGTTTTCAGGCCAAAAGCCGATCAATGACGTCGCGCAACGCACGCAAACGGGCCTTTTGCTCCTCCTGCAACGAGGCGCCGTCTTGGCTATAGGGCGTAATCAATTTTTCCAAGCGCTGCGTCACCTTTAACAACGGATCGACCGCCGGCTTGACCGGCTTTATTTCGGACATTTGGTCGGAATCCGATTCGCCGCCGGCCGCAGACTCGGCCGCTGTCCCTTGTCCGGGCAGCGCCCCCGCTTGGCGCAAATCGCGCAGTTCACGCACGGTGACGCCGGTTTTGATGATCTCCCACGCCGCGCGCTGCGCCTGTTCATTGCCGATGTCCACCAGCTCCAGCAGCAAGGATTTGGGAACGTGGGAGAATTTGTTTTCAAATTCCCGGCGCACCATCAGCGGCAGATTACGCAAGCCGAGCAGACGGGTGATGACGCTGGGGGTGGTTCCCACCACGCGGGCCAAGGTCGAGCGGTTATAGCCCTGGCGCTCCATCAGGCCGGCGAAAGCGTCGGCGGTCTCAAACGCCGACAAATCCTCGCGCTGCAAATTTTCGATCAGCGCGATTTCCAGCGGATCGCCATCGGTGACCACGGCTTGGATGGTGTTATGTCCTAAGCTGTGGCAGGCGCGATAGCGCCGTTCGCCGAACACCAGCAGCCAGCGGCCGTTCTCCTGCATCTGCACGCCGATGGGCTGCTTAAGCCCGTGCTGTTCGATGCTGTCGGTCAGGCGTTGCTGAACGTCGGGGTCGAAATGGCGGCGCGGCTGGTTGGGGTTGAGGTCGATGTCGAGTATGCGCGGCTCCACCAACCGCATGCCGCGGCGCGAGCCGCCGAACAGCCGGTCGGGTTCGGTCTGTTCAAGGGCGGAAGCCTGCATGGCGCCGGTCAGGCGGGTGAATTTTTTAGCGGCCATGGCTGTTGTCTCCGGCTTGATCGATCAGCGCCCGCACGGCGTCGGCGACGGCGCGATAGGATTCGGCGCCCGGCGCGTTGGGCTCCACCGCCAGCGTGGCGCGGCCCGACGTCGATCCTTGGGCGTAGACGGTGGAGCGCGGCACCGGCTCGAACAGCCGGGTGCGGCCGCCGTAGGCTTCCCGCAGTTCCGCCAAGGTCTGGCGATCCTGCAATTGCTGGTGCTTATACATGGTGGGCAGAATGCCCAAGATATGCAGGCTGGGATTCACATGGCGCTGGGCGCGCTCAATGGTGTTGAGCAGGAACGGCACGCCCAACTGTGCGAAGCCTTCGGTCTGACAAGGGATCAGCACCTCGTCGGCGCAGGCCAGCGCGTTGGCGGTGAGGATGCCGGCGTGCGGCGGGCAGTCGATCACCACCACATCGAAGCGTTCCCGCACCTCGCGCAGCTTTTCCCGCAGCACCGTGGCGCCGTAGGGGTTGCCGATCATCTCGTCTTCGGCTTCCGACAGACGGATGCTCGACGGCACGAAACGCAAGCTGCTGTCGTCCACCTGCATCATTGCCGACGACAACGGCGCGTCGCGGCGCAAGACATAGTAAAGCGTGCGCTGGTGCCGCTCCACGCCGTGCGGGTCGACGCCCAGATGCATGGTGGCGTTGGCCTGCGGATCCGCGTCGATCAGCAGCACCGACAGCCCATCGGCGGTGAGCAACGCCGCCAGATTGACCGCCGTGGTGGTCTTGCCCACCCCGCCCTTGTGGTTGGCCACCGCCACCACCACGGCGCGGCGGCGGCGCGGCGCGGCGTTTGCCGCGTTGTCGTCGTCATGGTTGTCGCGACGGGTGAGCAGCAATTCCGCCACTTTTTGCGGGATGCGCTCCGCCCCGCTTTCCCATTTGCTGATGCGGGCGCGGTCGTATTTGCGCCCAAGCTGAAGGTTCAGCCACTCGGCGAACTCCTGCTGCGCCGCGCCGCGGCCTTCCCGCAACGCCCGCAATTCGGCCCCTTGCATCTCCACCGGACGCCCCCTAGCCTGCTGAAATGTCCGAAATAGCTATGTCAATGTTGTCGCTAAGCGTCAAGGACTTGTTGACGCTAGTCGCAACATCCGCCCGACCTGTGAAGGCGATTGTTTTGCGACGTCGCAAAAGCCGGCCCCCCTTGGTATGCTCGGCGCCTCAGCATTATGGGACTGTATCGCCATGCATAAGATCGTTTTTCTTGACCGCGAATCCCTGGCCGAACAGGTGACGGTGCGCCGGCCCGCCTTCCCGCATGAGTGGACCGAGTATTCTCAAACCGCGCCGGAGCAGGCGGCGGCGCGGCTGGCTGGCGCTACGGTGGCGATCACCAATAAAGTGCGGCTCGACGCCGAAACCTTGGCGCAGCTTCCCGATCTGCGTTTTGTCGCGGTGTCGGCGACCGGGACGGACAATGTCGATAAGGACTACTGCCGCGATCACGGAATCGCCGTCGCCAATATCCGCGGCTACGCCGTCGACACCGTGCCGGAGCATGTCTTTGCGCTCGCCCTGGCGCTTAGTCGATCCATCCTGCCGTATCACGCCGATGTGCTGGCCGGTGAATGGGGGCGCTCCAAGCAGTTCTGTTTCTTCCATCATCCGATCCGTGATCTGCACGGCGCCCGGCTGGGGATCATCGGCGGCGGCGGGCTGGGCCGCCGGGTGGCGGACCTGGGCCGCGCCTTCGGCATGACCCCGGTGTTCGCCGGCCGCAAGAACGGCCCAACCCCGGATCAGCCGGGCTACGCGCCGTTTTCCGACGTGCTGGCGACCAGCGACGTCATATCGCTGCATTGCCCGCTGACTGAGGAAACCCGCGGCCTGATCGGCATGGCGGAGTTTCGCGCCATGGCCCGCCGGCCGATCCTGATTAACACCGCCCGCGGCGGGCTGGTGGATGAGGTCGCCTTGGGGGCGGCGCTGGATGAAGGGCTGATCGCCGCCGCCGGCTTCGACGTGGCGGCCAAGGAGCCGGCCCCCGACGACAGCCCGCTGATCGCCCTGGCGAAACGTCCGAATGTCATCGTCACGCCCCATGTCGCCTGGGCGTCGGTGGAGGCGCAACAGCGGCTGGCCGATCAGTTGATCGACAATATTGATAACTTCGTCGCCGGCCGTCCCAGCAATCTGGTGGTCGGCGGTTGAGCAAAGGAGGGCAGGGGAGATGACGCCGGAGCCGCGGGCGCTGCTGCGCCGCCTGTTTGACGCCGCGGTGGCGGCGGCCCAGCCGGAAATCTGCTTGCCGCCCCATTTGCCGGAGCATCCGAAAGGCCGGCTGGTGGTGGTGGGCGCCGGCAAAGCCTCGGCGGCGATGGCGGCGGCGGTGGAAGCCCATTGGCCGGGACCGCTGTCCGGTCTGGTCGTCACCCGCTACGGCTACGGCGCGCCGTGTCGCCGCATTGAGATTGTCGAGGCCGCCCATCCGACGCCGGACGCCGCCGGGCTGGCGGCGACCGAACGCTTATTGGCGAAGGTGCGGGGGCTCAGCCCCGACGATACGGTGCTGTGTTTGATATCCGGCGGCGGCTCGGCCCTGCTGGTCAAACCGCTGGACGGGGTGAGCCTGGCCGACAAGCAGGCGTTGACCGGCGACCTGCTGCGTTGTGGCGCGACGATTTCTGAAATCAACTGCGTGCGGCGGCATTTGTCGGCGGTGAAGGGCGGGCGGCTGGCGGCGGCCTGCGCCCCGGCCCGGCTGCATGCGCTGCTGATTTCGGACGTGCCGGGCGACGATCCGATGGACATCGCCTCCGGCCCCACCGTCGCCGATCCGACGACTTGCGCCGACGCGCTGGCGATCCTGCGGCGCTATGGCGTGACGCCGCCGCCCGCCGTCCTGGCCGTGCTGGAGACGGGGCGGGGGGAAAGCCTGAAGCCCGGCGCCCTTTGCTTCGCTCATGCTGAAACCCGCATCGTCGCGGCGCCGCAAGCCTCGTTGGAGGCGGCGGCGGCGCTGGCGCGGGCGGCTGGGATTGAGGCGCACATCCTCGGCGACGCCATCGG
>CALGOL010000097.1 GCA_937960755.1 uncultured Azospirillum sp. | reverse complement strand
AGAGGGTTTCAACCCTACACCGCCGCTCGCAACACCTTGCCGGGGTTCATGATGTTGCGCGGGTCCAGCGCCTGTTTCACCGCCCGCATGGCGGCGATGACGCCGGAGCCGTACTCTTTTTCCAAGAACGGTATCTTGCCGAAGCCGATGCCGTGCTCGCCGGTGCAGGTGCCGCCCATCGCCAGCGCGCGCTCAACGATGCGGTCGGCGTGGGCGCGGGCGCGCGCCACCTCGTCGGCGTCGTCGGGGTCCACCAGATAAATAACGTGGAAATTGCCGTCGCCGACATGCCCGACCATCGGCGCCAGCAGGCGGGACTCCTCGAGATCGGCGCGGGTCTCCATCACGCAATCCGCCAGCCGGGAAATCGGCACGCAAACATCGGTGGACCAGCCCTTGCAGCCCGGCCGCAGCGCCAGCGAGGCGTAATAGGCGTCGTGCCGCGCCTGCCATAGCCGGTTACGCTCCTCCGTCGTCGTCGTCCAGCGGAAGCCCTGGCCGCCGTTTTCCGCCGCCAGCATCCCCACCGTCTCCGCCTGTTCCGCCGCCGAAGCCGCGCTGCCGTGAAACTCAAAGAACAGGTGCGGCGCCAGCGGCATGTCGAGCTTGGAATAGCGGTTGATGGCGTCGATGGTCAGCGGGTCCACCAGCTCGATGCGCGCCACCGGCACGCCAGCTTGAATGGTCTGGATCACCGTATCGACCGCGCCCTTGACCGAATCGAAAGCGCACACCGCCGCCGACATCGCTTCCGGCACGCCGGAAAGCTTCAGGGTGATTTCGGTGACAACGCCAAGGGTGCCTTCGGCGCCGACGAACAACCGGGTGAGGTCGTAACCTGCGGCTGATTTGCGCGCCCGGCCGCCGGTGCGGATCACCTCCCCCGCCGCCGTCACCACGGTCAGCCCCAGCACGTTTTCCCGCATCGTGCCGTAGCGCACCGCGTTGGTGCCGGAAGCGCGGGTCGAGGTCATGCCGCCGATGGAGGCGTCGGCGCCGGGGTCAATCGGGAAGAACAGGCCAGTGTCGCGCAGTTCGGCGTTCAATTGCTTGCGGGTGACGCCGGCCTGAACCGTCACGTCCAAATCTTCCGCCGACACCCGCAACACGCGGTTCATGCCGGAAAGATCGATGCAGACGCCGCCGGCGACGGCGCAAACCCCGCCTTCCAACGCCGTGCCCGTGCCGAAGGGAATCACCGGCGTGTCGTATTGCGCGCAGACTTTGACCGCGGCGGCGACATCGTCGGTGGATTGGGCGAACACCACCGCGTCGGGGGGCGCCGCCGGATAAAAGGATTCGTCGCGGCCGTGCTGTTCGCGCACCGCCGCCGATGTCGACAAACGGTCGCCGAACAGATTGCGCAGTTGCTCAAGCCCCGCTTCCGGCAAACTCCGGCGCGGCAGTACAGGCGCATCGGCCATGATCCATCCTCCCCGCCCCGACGGGTGAAGTAAAATCGTCGGGGGAGAAGGACGTTAAGCCATGGCCGCAGGCGGTTTCAACGGCGCGAACCGCCGGTCAGATGCAATAGGATTGCAGGGGCGAAAAGCCGTTGAACGCCACCGCCGAATAGGTCGTGGTGTAGGCGCCGGTGGATCGAATACGCACCTTGTCGCCGACCTTCAGCGACAGCGGCATTTTGTAATCCGCCTTTTCATACAGCACGTCGGCGCTGTCGCAGGTCGGGCCGGCCAGCACCACCGCTTCCCGCTCCATGTCATGGTCGGCTTCGGTTTCGATGTCGTACTGGATCGCTTCGTCCATGGTTTCGGCCAGGCCGGAGAACTTGCCGATGTCGAGATAGACCCAGCGCTTCGTGTCGTTGGCCGACTTACGCGAAATCAGCACCACTTCGCTTTCGATGATCCCGGCGTTGCCCACCATGCCGCGGCCGGGCTCAACAATGGTTTCCGGCAGGTGATTGCCGAAGTGCTTGCGCAGGCTGTCGAAAATCGCCTGACCATAGGCCGCCGATTCCGGCACGTCGGAACGGTAGCGGGTCGGG
Organism: uncultured Azospirillum sp.; assembly: GCA_937960755.1. Classification (GTDB taxonomy): domain Bacteria; phylum Pseudomonadota; class Alphaproteobacteria; order Azospirillales; family Azospirillaceae; genus Azospirillum. The sequence continues at coordinate 1,163 of CALGOL010000097.1, read as the reverse complement.
AAGCCGCCGCCCATGTTAATCATCGACAAATCGACGCCAACCGCGTCCAGCTCACGGAACAACTGCGCCACCTGACCGATGGCGAGATCCCACTGCGACAGGTCCTTTTGCTGCGAGCCGACATGGAACGACACGCCCCAGGGCTGCACGTTCATCTTCGACGCCTTGACCAGCAGCGCGCGGGCCATGTCGATGTCGCAGCCGAACTTGCGCGACAGCGGCCATTCGGCCCCTTCGCCGGAGGTCAGAATGCGGCAGAACACCTTGGCGCCGGGGGCGGCGCGGGCGATCTTTTCCAATTCAACGTCGCTGTCGAAGGCGAACAGACGGATGCCCAATTCAAAGGCGCGGCGGATGTCCGCTTCCTTCTTGATGGTGTTGCCATAGGAAATGCGGTCGGGCGTGGCGCCGGCGGCCAGCGCCATTTGGATTTCCGGCACCGACGCGGTGTCGAAGGCCGAGCCCAAGCGGTTGAGCAGGCTCAAGATTTCCGGCGCCGGGTTCGCCTTGACGGCGTAGAAGATGCGGGCGTCGGGCAGCGCGTTCGCCAGAGCGTGATAGTTCTCCTCCACCACGTCGAGGTCGACGACGAGGCACGGGGTGGCGGGCTGCTGTTCGGCGAAGAAGCGAGCGATCTTGTCGGTCATCTCTTGGGTCTCCTGGACGCAAAAGAGCTCAGCCGCGCGGCGCTCATTCAAAAGCGTCGCACGAAGGGCAATGTCGAATTTTTTTTTGGAGGTCGGGAAGTAAGCGGTCGAACGACGCTAGGCCAACTTGCTCTGGCTTAGGCGTTGCGACCGCAAATACTGGACGACCGCGCTTTCGACGGTTCCAGAAGCGGGAAAGATCGGATAAAGGCGGGCAGAGGGCGCCGCGCCGGAACAGCGTTAAACATCGCAACCTCCAAATCGCCGCCTTGCTTAAGGGACGGTCCAGAAATCACGCGTTACGTCGTTACATAACCACATTCGCCGATCCGCATTCAGCAGCGGATGCAAACGAGGTCGGGCCAGCGGCACGTGCGCTTGCGAGAGGCCCCTTACATAGGACCATTCTCCCCGCTTGAAAAGAGAAAAATGCGCCCGAACAAAAAAATTAATGCAGCCGCTCCGGGGCGCGCGGCAGGCTTAACCCCGCCAGCGCCGCGCCGACGCCGGAAGCCG
>CALGOL010000096.1 GCA_937960755.1 uncultured Azospirillum sp. | reverse complement strand
TGCAGCGCCGCCGCCGGAACCCCGGCGCGATGCAGGAGGCGCGCCCCGGCGCAGGCGGTCAGCGGGGTTTCCTCCGCCGGTTTGGCGACGACGGGATTGCCGGCGGCCAGCGCCGCGGCGATCTGGCCGATGAAAATAGCGAGCGGGAAGTTCCACGGGCTGATGCAGACTGCCGGCCCTAGCGCCCGTTCACGGAAAGCAGCCTCATCCTTGATGGCGGCGGCGGCGTAATAGCGCAAAAAATCCACCGCTTCGCGCACCTCGGCGATGGCGTTGGGAACCGATTTGCCGGCTTCGCGCACGATCAGCCCGATCAGTTCCGGCGTCTCCGCCGTCATCAGGTCGGCGGCGGCGGCGAGAATTCGCGCCCGCTCGATAGGATCAAGGCCCGACCATTCCCGGTCGGCGTCGGCGTGGGCCATGGCGCGGGCGGCGTCTTGCTCGGTGGCGTCGATCACTTGTCCGACGACGTCCGTCAAGTCGGCCGGGTTGCGCGCCAGACGTTCAGCGCCCGCCGTCGTCTGGGATTGCGCCAGCATCGGGGCCGCCGATTGGAGCGTCGCGGCGCCGGCCTGCATGCGGGCGGCAAGCTGTTCCAGCGCGATGTCGTCGCTAAGATCGACGCCGGTCGAGTTGACCCGCTCCGCGCCGAACAAATCTCGCGGCAGGGCGATCAGAGGATGGGGCGCGCCGACCGGCGTCTCACGCGCGACGGTGTCGGTCGGGGCCTGAATCAGTTCGTCAACCGGCACGTTTTTATCGGCGATGCGGTTGACGAAGGACGAATTGGCCCCGTTCTCCAGCAACCGGCGCACCAGATAGGCCAACAAGGTTTCATGGGCGCCGACCGGCGCGTAGATCCGGCACGGGCGGCCGAGCGGTTCGACGACTTCGCCGTAAAGCGGCTCGCCCATGCCATGCAGGCATTGAAATTCGTAACGGCCCAGCCAAAAATCGTCACCCGCCATGTGATAGACGGCGGCGACGGTCTGGGCGTTGTGGGTGGCGAATTGCGGGAAAATCGCGTCGGGCGCGTCGAGCAGCTTGCGGGCGCAGGCGAGGTAGGAAACGTCGGTGTGCGCCTTGCGGGTGAACACCGGGAAATCCGCCAGCCCGTCCACCTGCGCCCGCTTGATTTCCGAATCCCAATACGCCCCTTTGACCAGCCGCACCATCAGCCGGCGGCCGGAGCGGCGGGCGAGATCGACCAGATAATCAATCACTTGCGGGCAGCGCTTGCCGTAGGCTTGGGCGACGAAGCCCAGCCCGTTCCAGCCCGCCAACTGCGGGTCGAAGCTCAGAGCTTCCAGCAGGTCCAAAGACAATTCCAGCCGGTCGGCTTCTTCCGCGTCGATGTTCAAACCGATGTCGTATTGCTTGGCGAGCCGCGCCAACGCCTGGACCCGCGGCAGCAGTTCCGCCATCACCCGGCCGAACTGGGCGCGGCTATAGCGCGGATGCAGCGCCGAAAGCTTGATGGAGATGCCGGAAGCGGCGTAGACCCCGCGTCCGGCGGCTTCCGCCCCGATGGCGTGGATGGCGGTTCTATAGGATTCGAAATAGCGCTGGGCGTCGGCTTCCGTCGCCGCCGCCTCTCCCAGCATGTCGTAGGAGTAGTTGAAGCCCTTGGCGGTCATGGCGCGGCTGTTGGCTAGGGCGTCTTCAATGGTCTGGCCGGTGACGAAGCGTTCGCCCATCAGCCGGATGGCGAAATCCACCGAACTGCGGATCAAGGGTTCGCCGCCGCGGGCGATCAGCTTGGTCAGCGCCGACGACAGGGAATCGTCGGCCGCCGCTTGGGTCAGCTTGCCGGTAATCAGCAGGCCCCAGGTGGCGGCGTTGACGAACAGCGAGGTCTCGTGCCCCAGGTGCGAGCGCCAGTCGCCGCCGGCGATCTTGTCGCGGATCAGCGCGTCGCGGGTCTGCTTGTCGGGAATGCGCAACAACGCCTCCGCCAGACACATCAAGGCGACGCCTTCGCGGCTCGACAGGCTGTATTCATGGATCAGACCGTCGACGCCGCGCCCCTGCGGCATCGCCCGCAAGCCCTCGATCAGCCGCCGCGCCGTCGCTTGCGCTGCGCTCGCCATC
>CALGOL010000095.1 GCA_937960755.1 uncultured Azospirillum sp. | reverse complement strand
ATCTGTTCGATGATCGACTTCGGCCGGTTGTGGCCGCCGGCCAGAATGGCCAGAATGATCGAGGTCGCCATGAAGCAGGCGGCCAGAATCGCCGTGGTGCGGGTCAGCAGGTTGGCGGAGCCGCGCGCGGTCATCATGCCGCCCATGGTGCCGCCGCCGATGCCCAGGCCGCCGCCTTCCGAGCGCTGGACCAGGATCACCCCGACCAGGGCCAGAGCAAGCAGCAGGTGGATGACCAGGATCACCGTTTCCATCGCGCGAATTCCTTGAAAGCTCCGAACGGCGCGCCTCTGCGCCGCCCCAAAAAATCGACAGCGCGACGTCGCCCGCTAACCGCTGATCGGCGGTGATATCGGGCGTCGGCGCGCTGGGAACCTCTTGTAGCGCGTCCGAAGCAATGGGGGAAGGGGGTTTCGCCCCCAAGGCGCCGACTTCATTCTTTCGGCGGGATTGCGGATTGTCGTCGTCTCGTGGTACCTCTGCCGCGTATTAGAATGTATCGAAATTGGACGAAAAAGCCGCGCGGCGGCCCCGTCCACATGACGCGGATCAAGGCGAGGCGGGGGGCCTTCGCGCCATTATGGCCGCCGACCATCCGCGGCGAACATTCTGGCAAACGTTCTGGCAGACATCCTAAGGCAACCCACGCGGATAAACGATCAGGCCCATGCATCGCTTCGCCAACCCCGCCCGCTTCCTGCGTCTCGCCGCCGTCGTTCAGCCGTGGGCGACCGGCGCCGCCGTGATCTTCCTGGCCGCCGGACTTTACTTCAGCCTGCTGTCATCGCCCCCCGACTACCAGCAGGGGGACACGGTGCGCATCATGTACATCCATGTCCCCGCCGCTTGGATGGCGTTGTTCATCTACACCAACATGGGGATCGCCGCCGCCGTGGCGCTGATTTGGCGCCATCCGCTGGCGGATTTCTTCGCCAAGGCGGCGGCGCCGGTCGGGGCCGGCTTCACGCTGATCTGCCTGGTCACCGGCTCGCTGTGGGGCGCGCCGATGTGGGGGACGTGGTGGGTGTGGGACGCGCGGCTGACCAGCATGCTGGTGCTGTTCTTCCTTTATCTCGGCTACATGGCGCTGGTGAACGCCTTCGACGACCCCGACCGCGGGCTGAAGGCCGGCGACGTGCTGCTGCTGGTCGGGCTGGTCAACGTGCCGATCATCAAGTTTTCGGTCGATTGGTGGAACACGCTGCATCAGCCGGCGTCGGTGATCCGCATGGGCGGGCCGACCATCGACGCCTCAATGTTGACGCCATTGCTGCTTATGGCTTTCGGTTTCACCGCGTTTTTCATCGCGCTGGTTCTGGTGCGGGTGCGCTCGGAACTGCTGGCGCGGAAAATTCAGACGGCGCGCTTGTCGGACGCGCAGGCTTCGGAGGCGTAAGGTCCTGTCATGACTGACTATTTCGCCATGGGCGGTTACGCCGCGTATGTCTGGCCGTCCTATGGGATCGCCGCCGTTGTGATGATCGGCCTGTTGGCGATGTCGTTGCGCGAGCTGAAGGACAACGAAGCCACGTTGAAGGCGCTGGAGAACCTGCGCCCTGGGCGCCCCGGCCGCCGCGCCCGG
>CALGOL010000094.1 GCA_937960755.1 uncultured Azospirillum sp. | reverse complement strand
CAGCGGCAGGTCGGCGCGCAACAGGCCGTTCAACAGAAACTCGACCTCGGTCAGGTTGGAATACATGTTGCCGAGACCGGTTTTCACCGGCTGCGGCAGCGCCGGCCCCAGCGTATCGGCGACCGGATTGACCAGATAGTCGACGACGGCGCGGTTGAAGGCGAACATGGCGCGGTTGAACGGCTCCAGGGGGTCGCTCAACGCCTGGGCGTTCCCCGGCGCCAGCGCCAGCCCCGCCGCAACCACTACGCCCGCCAATCGCCGCCGCATCGCTGTTTTCATCGCCTGTTCTCCCAAACGCCGGCTTTCCCTCGCCGCTTTCCGACGATACATTCCAGGCGGCCGCAAGAGAAGGAGCCGGCAGGGAATGGAAAGCCTTTCGCAAACCGCCAAGAACAAGGGCCTGTCGGCCTATGATCTGGTGCTGTTGCGGCGCGCGCCGCTGTTCCGCCGCTTGAAGGAGGACGGGCTGGCCCGCATGCTGGGGCCGGCGGTGCTGACCACCATCCCGCGCGGCCAAAACCTGTTCGTTCAAGGCCAGGAGGCGGAGCGCTTCTACGTGCTGCTGTCGGGCTGGGTGAAGCTCTATCGCATGACGGCGGAAGGCTCGGAAGCGGTGGTGACCATCATCGCGCCGGGCGAAAGCTTCGCCGAAGCCGCGTTATTCCTCGCCGCCCGCTATCCGGTCAGCGCCGAAGCGGTGGACCGGGCGCGCATTTTGTCTTTCGCCGCCGCCGACTTCGCCCGGCTGATGGGGGAGGATTCCAGCCTCGCCATGGCGATGCTGGCGTCGTTGTCGGTGCGGCTGCACGGGCTGGTCAGCCAGATCGAACAGTTGCACGCCCATTCCAGCCCCAAGCGGGTGGGGCATTTCTTTTTGAAGCTGTGTTCGGACAAAGAGGGCGCCGCGGCGTTCGAACTGCCGTTCGACAAGGCGCTGATCGCCCGCCGTCTCGGCATGCAGCCGGAAACCTTTTCCCGCGCGCTGCGCCAGTTGCGCGACATCGGCGTCGCCACCAATGGGCCGAAGGTGACGGTGGCGGACGTCGCCGGCTTGCGGGCGTTCTGCGGCGACGTCGGCGAGGATTAAGGGCTATTCCAGCCCGACCTTTTTACGCACGTCGTAGGAGCGTTTTTGCGACCAGCGCTCCATAAACTGCACCAATTCGCTGTCGGGCGGATCGGGCAGCACCACTTTCAGCTTAACGTATTGATCGCCGGTCTTGCCGGTCTGCTGGCTGGGCACGCCCTTGCCGCGCAGTCGCAACACGGCGCCGGAATTGCTGCCCGGCGGCACCTTCAGCGCCACCGCGCCGCTGACGGTCGGCACTTTGATCGACGCGCCGAGCACCGCTTCGGGCAGGGTGATGGGCAATTCCATATGAATGTCGCCGTCTTCACGGCGGAAATACGGGTGCGGCTCCACCAGCACTTCAACAATGGCGTCGCCATCGGGGGCGCCGCCCATGCCGGCCAAGCCCTGGCCTTTAAGGCGCAAGCGCTGCTGGTCTTCCGTGCCGGGGGGAATGTTGACGTCGAGGCTCTTGCCGTTGGACAGATTGATGCGGCGCTTGCTTCCCTGCGCCGCCTCCATAAACGACACCGAGACCGAATAGGCGATGTCGCCGCCGCGCACCTTGGGTCCGGTCTTGCCGGCGCC
>CALGOL010000093.1 GCA_937960755.1 uncultured Azospirillum sp. | reverse complement strand
GGCACGCCAGAAGGTAAGCGGTGTAGCCCGCGGCGCCGCGCCGCGCCGCGTCCTCCTCCGCCGGGTCGTCGCCGGGATGGTCGGCGCACCACGCCCGCCAAGCGGCGGAAAGTTGGTCGCGCGGCGGGCTAGCCGCCAAATCCCAGACGAAGCCGCACCACTCGTCATAGCTCCAACCCAGCAACGGCAGGTCCAACAGCCATTCGCCGGGATAATCGACGACGTCAAGATTGAGCGTCGCCGTCGATTGCAGCAGGCGGCGCGCCGAACGCGCCGGGCGATAGCGCAAGGATACGCGAATCTGCCCGACCCCTTGGGTGGGCTGCGGCCAGGCCGGCGGCGCGCCATGCAGCGCGTTCAAATGGTTTTCAAAGGAAAAGCGCGGCACGTCGGGATCAGGCTGCGGCCGCAAACGGGCGCCGATCAGCCGGCCTTCGGCGGCGCACGCCAGAAACGGCAAACGCCCGCCTTTCAACAGCGCGTCCACCAGCGCGGTGACGAACACCGTCTTGCCGGAGCGGCGCAAGCCGGTGACGCCAAGCCGCAGATCCGATTCGAACAGCCGCTCGACCCGTTCTTCAGCGTCTTCCAGCAGGCGTTGCGCCCGGTGGGTCAAATCGTCGATACGCAACGGACGCAGGCTCCTTCGCGAGGGCGGGCGCTGGGCGAACGGCGGCATATTCACGTTATAATATTGGAATGTCAAAAAAAGCTTCGCAACGCCGCAGCATTGGTTACCATGTTCGCCAATCATATGGGCGCCCTCCTCCCGCCCCAACCGCCAGACGGAGCCGTCATGCGATCCGCCCCAGACCACGATCCGACATCATCCGGCCCCCGGCCGGAAGAAGCGCCGGAACGCTATCTGCGGGCGATCATCGACCATGTCGCCGATGGCGTCGTGACGCTGGACGCCGAGAACGTCATCCGTTCGATGAACCCGGCGGCGCTCGACATTTTCGGTTACAGCGCGGATGAGATCATCGGCCGGCCGTTCCAGATGTGCTTGGCCGAGGAGGACTATCATCGCTTCTTGCTGGCGCTCGCCCGCTGTCTCGACCAGGCGGAAGACCGCCGCGACGCGGTGCGCCAAGATTTGACCGGCTTGCGCAGGGACGGCTCGGCGCTGGCGATCAAGCTGTCGGTGCGGCGCATGCTGGGGGCGGGGGAAGGCGATTTCGTCTGTCTGGTGCAGGACGTCACCGAGCGGCGGCGCGCCCAGGCCGCCTTGCAGGAAAGCGAGGAACGGCTGAAGCTGGCGGTCACCGCCACCCGGTCCGGCATCTGGGACGCCGACTTGCGCCTTGGCGTCTGTTGGTGGTCGCCGGAATTCATCGCCATGCTGGGCTATGACGCCGACGAAATGCCGCCCCGCATCGGCGTTTGGGAACAATTGATCCACCCCGAAGACCGCGCCTGGACGGTGACGCTGGCGAACCGCTTCATCGCCGGGCAGACCGCCAGCTATCGCCCGATCTACCGTCTGCGGCGCAAGGACGGCTCGTGGATTTGGATTGAAGCGGTGGGGCATTGCGTGCGCGGAGCCGACGGCAAAGCGGTGCGCTTCATCGGCGCCATGTCCGACGTCACCGAACGCAAGCGGCATGAGGCGGAGTTGCTTCGGTTGTCGACCCGCGATCCCTTGACCGGGCTGCCGAACCGCGCGTTGACGCTGGACCGGCTGTCCCACGCGCTGAAAACGGCGCGGCGGCGCGGCCGGCGGGTGGCGGCGCTTTACATTGATCTCGACCGTTTCAAGCTGGTCAACGACAGTCTGGGTCACGACGTCGGCGACGCGCTGCTGAAAAAGCTGGTGGAGGCGTTGCTTGGCGCGTTAAGGGCCAGCGACACGCTGGGCCGGCTGGGCGGCGACGAATTCGTCGTGGTCACTGAAGAATTGGAAGGGCCGCAAGACGCCGCGCGGGTGGCGGAAAACATTCTGAATGTCGCGCGCCGGCCTTTTGAGACGGAAGGCCGCGCGCTGTTCACCCCGCTGTCCATCGGCATCGCCATGGATAGCGAGCTCGAGGAAGACGCCGCCGCCCTGTTGCGCCACGCCGACACCGCCATGCAGGCGGCTAAATCCGGCGGCGGCGGAACCTATCGCTTTTTCATGCCGGAAATGAACGCGGAAGCGGTCGCCCGGCTGGAGATTGAGCGCGACTTGCGCGCCGCGGTGGACGCCGGCGAATTCGTCGTACACTACCAGCCGAAGTTCGCCGTCGATAATCTGACGCTGGTGGGCGCAGAGGCGCTGGCGCGCTGGCGTCATCCGGTCAAGGGCATGATTCCGCCTGGCGATTTCATTCCAGTGGCGGAGCAGACCGGCCTGATCGCCGCGCTGGGCGCCGTGGTGCTGCGGGAAGCCATGCGGCAAACGGTGGAATGGCGCCGCCGCGGCTTGCCGCCCCTGCGGGTGGCGGTCAATCTGTCGGTGCGTCAATTGCCGGACGAAACCGCCTGTCTGCCGATTCTCGCGGTGATGGAGCAAGAGGAGGCCGACCCGGCGCTCCTGGAGTTGGAAATCACTGAAACCACCATGATGGACAACGTCCGGCAAATCGTTCCCGCGCTGCGCCGTCTGCGCGAAGCAGGCGTCGCGATCGCGGTGGACGATTTCGGCACCGGCTATTCGTCGCTGGCCTACCTGCGCAAACTGCCGATCACCACGCTGAAAATCGACCGTTCATTCATCAATGACGTGGAGAGCGACGCCGACAGCGCCGCCATCGCCGCCACCATCATTTCCATGGGCCAGCAACTGGGGTTGCAGGTTGTCGCGGAAGGCATTGAAAACGAGGGACAATTGGAATTTCTGCGCCGTCACGGCTGCGACATGGCGCAAGGCTTTTTCCTGGCGAAGCCGATGCCGGCTGACGAGTTTGAACGACGCTTCGCCAACGGCGGGTCGTGGCTGGGGGCGACGCTCTCGACGCCGAGCGCCGATTAAACGCCCTTCCAAGCCCGCAGGTAATCGATCAGCTTGCGTTCGTAAAACGGCTGCGGCCGCGAATAGCGCGCCACCAGACCGGCTTGGGCATCCGACTTAATCACCAGCCCGCGGCAGATGAAATCGACTTGATCTTCACCCAAGGCGAAGACGATGCGGAAATCAAACTGTTGCTTGGCGATCAAATCGCCGTCGTAGGGGCGAACCCGGAACGAGCCGATAATGAACTCTTCCGGGGTGTATTCGTGATGATCGACGACGATTTTTGGCGGCGCGCTTGGGCGAGGAATTTCCTTGCCGCCGACGATCGCCGTCGTCTTTGATCCGCCGCCGGTCAATTTTGACAACCAGGACATCGTCGCCACGCTCTCCTACTACGAGTCCCGTAGGTTGCGACAACGCCGCGCCGGACTCGGATCATTAGCTTTAACCAACAAAGTTGATTTTTTATTAAGCAAACTTGCCGCTACCGGTGAACACCACGTCGACCGATGGAAGGACGAAATGTCGCATGCCGCGGATGAATGCCCGGCATGTATCCCCTGCGTCGTATCGCGACATGCGCAAACAAGCAAAAATTACTATTATGAACTTCTGGTTAAACGCTAAAAAAGCGACGCCTTGACGGCTTTGGTGATCTCAGCGGCGCACCGCTGTTAATTTGTTAGACTGTCCAGCAACGTCGCCTTTTTCAACAGAAGGATTTGACGTCATGCCGCACCGCAGCGTTTCCGAAGTTATTGAAGGCCATCGCATCGTCGCTTTGCCCGCAATGGCCGGCGTGCGGGAGGCGGCCCGCCGCATGACCGCCGAACATGTCGCGTCGGTGGTGGTCACCGATGGCGACGCGCATATTGTCGGCATCTTCACCGAACGCGATTTGACGTCGCGGGTGGTGGCGGAGGGCCTCGACCCGGAAAAGACGCCTCTGGCGCAGGTGATGTCGCCGACGCCGTTGACCATCGGGCCGGAGGCCACAGTGGCCGACGCCTTGCGCATGATGCACTTGAACGGCCTGCGTCACCTGCCGGTGCTGCAAAGCGGCGAAGTGATCGGGGTGGTGTCGATGCGCGATTTCGTCGGCGCCGAAGTTGCGGCGGTGGAAGGCCAGTGTAAAACCATGGATTGCCTGACCGAGATTATGTGAGGTCGACGATCACGAAGCCGGGGCGCATTTGGCCGCCTGCTGACGGACGATTCCAACGACGGAGACGCTGACCGGCACGCCGTCCACGTCCGTCGGCAGATTAGCCCCGGCTGACGGCGAACGGCGGAAGTTGACTTTAACGCCATAGCCGTCGCCGACCCGCACGACGCCCACGCCTACAACCTCCCCGAAGCGGCTGAACGCTTCAGCCGCCAGAGGTTTAGCGCGTTGCGCCATGTCTAGAGTCGCAAACATTGGCTTATGCTACAATGTCGACGGCCAGATCGTCCAGCACCTGCCCTATATGATTCGCGTAAGACAGGCCTGCGCCATCCCCGCCGGCTTCCGAACCGCAAAAAATCAAGCCCACCGGCTCGAACCGTTCGTTCACCACCAATGATCCGCTATCGCCGCCACGGCTGAAGGGTTGACCATTGTCGCCTTCAATCTCAATCTGGTTGTCAAAGCGGAACATGCGCGGATCGAATGCGCTGGCGACCTGCAATCGATCAATATCCGCCGACACCACCGTTCCCCAGGTGACGCCGGTGGTGCGGCCAAGCTTAGCGACCCGGTCTCCGGGCTGCGCCATGGCCGGCGCCGTAGCGGCAAGACGCCCCAATCCCTGCAGCAACGACTTGTCAGCCCTGTCCAGCGTCGATCCGGCGTCGAAGCGCCCCAACGCGGCGTCAACCCAATTGACGGCGCCGGGCTGGGCGTCAAGCCTCACCGCGCGCAACGCCCTGCCCACCAGGGCGCCGGGGGCGACGCCGCCGTCTATCGGTCCGGGCTGTAGAATGGGATCGCCGACCGCCGCTAAGTCGTTGCGCATGATGACGTGATTGTTGGACAGCGCCAGCACTTCCTCGGTCGCCCGATCCCTTACAAAGCAACCAAGCGTCCCCGCCGTGCCGTCGATATGGCTTATCGAACAGCCGATCATCGGCGGCCGCTGACGTTGGCGCTTCCAGGGCATCTGCTGACGAACGGCGCCCACGACGCGCAAGTCGACTTCCCCACGCGCTATTTGAAAGGCGAATTTCGCCAGCGCCGTTTCCAAATCAGCTTCGTTTCCAAGCCGAAGCGCCGGTCGGTACTGATGTTCCGGCGTGAAACTAATCCCGACCGCGATGCTTTGCGGCAGGGGCGCAGCCCCGCCGCCGCGTTGAAACGAGCGGGCCGCGCCAAATTGCAAGACAGCGGCGCTTTCGCTCATTTCTAAAATTTTTTGTTTTATTTCCTGTGCCGATTCGATCCGCATCGCACGCCGCCATTAGAATATAAATCCATAAGAAGTATGGACATATTATCCTATTCAGCTCAACAGGAAATTAATTTCCCTTATTTAGCGATGCGCATTGCGGAAATCAAACCGCATGTGTGAAGCCGTTGGTGATGGGATAGCGGCGGTCGCGGCCGAACAGCCGGCTGGTGATCTTCACCCCTGGGCAGGCCTGCCGGCGCTTGTATTCCGCCACATGCAGAAGCCGCCACACCTTATCCACCGTTGAGGGCGCATGACCGCGGGCGACGATGTCGGGCACGCCCATTTCCTCCTCCACCAGACAACGCAAGATGTCGTCCAACTCGTCATAGGGCGGCAGGCTGTCTTGGTCGGTCTGGTCGGGCTTCAGTTCAGCGGTCGGCGCCTTGGTCAGCACCCGTTCCGGCACGATGCGGCCGGCGGGGCCGCGGGCGCCGTCGGGCAAATTATCGTTGCGCCAGCGCGACAGCGCGTAAACGGTGGTCTTGTAAACGTCCTTCAACACCGAATAGCCGCCGCACATGTCGCCGTACAAGGTGGCGTAGCCGACCGACACTTCCGACTTGTTGCCGGTCGACAGCACCATGGCGCCGAACTTGTTGGACAAGGCCATCAGCACCACGCCTCTGGCGCGGGATTGCAGGTTTTCTTCCGTGATGTCCGGGTCGCGGCCGGCGAAGGCCGGGGCCAGCATGGATGAAAACGCCTCCATCGCCGGGATGATCGGAATGGTGTCGATGCGGCAGCCCAGCAACTCGGCGCTTTCCGCCGCATCCTCCAAACTGTCGCGGGAGGTGTAGGGCGACGGCATCATCACCCCATGCACGCGGTCGGCGCCCAGCGCGTCCACCGCCACCGCCGCCGACAAGGCCGAATCGATGCCGCCCGACAGGCCGAGGATGACGCCGGGGAAGCGGTTCTTGTTGACGTAATCGCGCAAGCCCAGGATCAGCGCCTGATAAATCGCCCCCAATTCGTCGGGCGGCGGGTAGTGCGCCCCTTCGGCGCAAGTCCAGCCGTCGCCGTCGCGGCTCCAGCGGGTGACCAGCAGGCTTTCCGCGAAAGCGGGAGCCTGCGCCGCCAGCGTGCGGTCGGCCCCCAAGGCGAAAGAGGCGCCGTCGAACACCAATTCGTCTTGGCCGCCGACTTGATTGACGTAAATCAGCGGCAAGCCGGTCTCCACCACCCGCTGCGTCGCCAAGTTCAGCCGGCGGTCGAGTTTGCCGGTCTCAAACGGGCTGCCGTTGGGCGAAACCAAGATTTCCGCGCCGGATTCGGCCAAGGTTTCGGCGACGTCGGGGGTCCACATGTCCTCGCAGATCATCACGCCCAAGCGGACGCCGCGGAAATTCACCGGCCCCGGCAACGGCCCAGGAACGAACACCCGCTTTTCATCAAATACGCCGTAATTGGGCAGGTCGTGCTTGAGACGCACCGCCGCCACCTTGCCGCCGTCCAGCAGCAGCGCGGCGTTATAGACCGCGCCATCCTGGCGCCACGGCGCGCCCACCAGCAGGGCCGGGCCGCCGTCAGCCGTAGCGTCCGCCAGTTCCGCCACCGCAGCGGCCGCTTTGTCTAGAAAGAACGGCTTCAGCACCAGATCTTCCGGCGGATAGCCCGACACGCTCAATTCCGGGCAGACCACAAGGTCGACGCCCTTGGCGGCGGCTTCGGCGCGGGCGGCGAGAATGCGGCGCGCGTTGCCGGGCAAATCGCCGACGGTGGGGTTAAGCTGGGCGAGCGCGATGGAGAGCTGATCGGTCATGGAACGCCAGTGATAGAACGCCGGTTAGGGACAGGTGCGAATTCGGGAGGATGTTAGCTTTCCCCGCCGCGATGCGAAACAGGCAATACGGCGCCGGCGCAATTGTGTTCAGCGACCGCGATTTTCCGCCTCCGCCTCCAATAGCGCCTTATTGTAAGCCGCAAGCACGGCGTTGCGGTCCAGCATGCCCGCCACCTGACAGGTGATAAGGTCGCTGACCACCGGCAGCGAATCGACGCTCCAGCGCTCCATAGCCGCCAACGCCTCCTCCAGCGAGGCGTCTTCCGGCAGAAATTCGGGATATGTCCGGGCGACATGCCCGGCTTCGATGCCTTCTTCATAGACCAGCGGATCGAACGCCACGTCTTTGATGTCCTCCATCGACACCGTGCCGACGAAACGGTCGCCCGGCGCCACGACGAACATGCGCGAGCCGGCCGGCAACAAGTGCAAAATCTGCTTCAGATTGGCGAGGTTCATTTCCTCCGGCACGATTTGGAAATGCACCGCCATCACTTCGGAAACTTTGCGCGTCTTCAGCCGACGCCGCGCCCGACCGCCTTCGATCTGTACGCCGCGGCGTTTGTGTTGCCAACTGTAGTAGCTTAGCCCCAGCGCGCTTTGCGTGACGACGAAGGCGGTGGCGGCGCCCGACATCACCGCCACCGTCACTTTGAAGTCGCCCAACAGCTCAAACACCATCAAAATCGCCGCCAACGGCGCGCCGGCCACCGCGGCGGCCATCTGGCCGACCAGGTTGCGCGCGTGCACGAGGTCGCTATTCTGGAAGCGCAGCAGCCCGGCGATGTCGCCGCCGGCCAGGCTGTTCTCGTCCAGCGGCCGGCGCACGTTGCCTTCCACAGATCGGAAGAG
>CALGOL010000092.1 GCA_937960755.1 uncultured Azospirillum sp. | reverse complement strand
GGCGGCGGCCGGCGCGCCGTTGGCGGCGCCCGACGAAGCCAAGCAGGAAAGCGCCGAAGAATGCGCCCGCGCCATGCGGCGTTGCGAACGCTTCGCCGGTTCGCTGGCGCTCGCCCCCGACGTGACGAAAACGCTAGGCGAAATCAGCCGCAACGTTGAACGCGACGTGGCGCAATGGGCCGCTAAGCTGAAAGAACGCGGCGTCGCCGGCGAAGACGAGGAGGAGGCGGCCATGCTGTCGCTGGCCTACGCCGTGCGCATTTTGGAGCTGACCGCCGGGGCCAGCCGCGCCGATGCGCTGTTTCAAAGCGCCCTGACTACTTTGCAAGGCGAGCAATCGTCGATCCAAGCCTAAAAATTTCGCGCATCGCCTAAAAAATAGGCTGTTACCTGATCCTTTGGCGCCTGTTACACTGCCGCGACGTTAACCCGACGGCGCATTCTCATCCCTTTCCGCGTTTGGCATGGAGAATGCTTATAATGAGGTCGATGTCGCGGCGCGCCGCTTCGTCGCCGGACGACCGGCGGGGCGGAGGCGCGTTTACGGCCGCCCTTCTGATCGAAGAGAGAACCAATGAAGAAGATCGAAGCCATCATTAAGCCCTTCAAATTGGACGAAGTGAAGGAAGCGCTGCACGAAGTCGGCATCAAAGGCATCACCGTCACCGAAGCCAAGGGCTTCGGCCGGCAGAAGGGGCACACTGAGCTTTATCGCGGCGCCGAATACGTGGTGGACTTCCTGCCCAAGGTGAAGATCGAAGTGGTGATGGAAGACGGGCTGGTGGAGCGCGCCATCGAAGCGATCCAGCAGGCCGCCCATACCGGCCGCATTGGCGACGGCAAGATCTTCGTGTCCAATATTGAGGAAGTCGTGCGCATCCGCACCGGCGAGAAGGGCAACGACGCTATCTGATCGGCATCGGATCGGACTGGCGGGAAAGCGCGAGGCCCCGAGTCGCCGCTGGGATATTTCGGCGGCGAAGCAGGTAGACGATGAAATTGCTTAAATTATAGCCATTTTGGCGCGTCCGTCATGCGACGGCAAATATTTTAGGCGGTTTCCTGCGACATAACGCTGCGTCGGCGTTTCGCGCTCGTTGAGAATTGCCGTCAGGCGTGACATAAACCGTTGTTGAGCGGCGTCGCGAGGGCGGAGGCGATTTTAAGCGGCCAGCCTGCTGGGCGTCGCGGGGAATGTAAAGGTAAGCATTTAAGGTAACGCGGCTTCATATTCAGGGGCCGTCAGCGAAAACGAACCTCCAAATCAGGCGGAAAGACAGACATGTCCGATATCTCCAAGGTTTTCGACCTTATCAAGGAACACGACGTTAAGTACGTCGATCTCCGTTTCACCGATCCCCGCGGCAAGCTGCACCACACCGCTCAGCACGTCTCGACCATCAATGAAGAGGTGTTCGAAGAAGGCATCATGTTCGACGGTTCGTCGATCGCCGGCTGGAAGGCGATCAACGAGTCGGACATGATCCTGCAACTCGACGCCTCCACCGCTGTCATGGACCCGTTCGCCGCTCAGCCGACGCTGAACATCCTGTGCGACGTGCTGGAGCCCTCCTCGGGTTCGTACTACGCCCGCTGCCCGCGCGGCATCGCCAAGGCGGCCGAGCGCTACACCGCTTCCTGCGGCATCGGCGACACCGTCTATTTCGGCCCGGAAGCTGAATTCTTCGTCTTCGACGACGTGAAGTTCCAGGTCGACATGCACAAGGTCTCTTACGAGTTCGACTCGGAAGAAGGCCCGTACACCTCCGGCCGCGACTACGAAGACGGCAACCTGGGCCATCGTCCGGGGATCAAGGGCGGCTACTTCCCGGTCGCTCCGGTGGACAGCGCCAACGATCTGCGCGCCGAAATGCTGAGCGTGCTGGCCGAAATGGGCGTGCCGGTCGAAAAGCATCACCATGAAGTTGCGGCCTCGCAGCACGAACTGGGCATCAAGTTCGACACGCTGGTCAAGACCGCCGACAACATGCAGTACTACAAGTACGTCGTGCATAACGTCGCCCACGCCTACGGCAAGACCGCGACCTTCATGCCGAAGCCGGTGTTCGGCGACAACGGTTCGGGCATGCACTGCCACCAGTCGATCTGGAAGGACGGCAAGCCGCTGTTCGCCGGCAACCAGTACGCCGACCTGTCGGAACTGGCGCTGTACTACATCGGCGGCATCATCAAGCACGCCAAGGCGCTGAACGCCTTCACCAACCCCTCCACCAACAGCTACAAGCGTCTGGTGCCGGGCTATGAAGCCCCGGTGCTGCTGGCCTACTCGGCCCGCAACCGTTCCGCTTCGTGCCGCATCCCGTACGTCGCTTCCCCGAAGGGCAAGCGCGTCGAAGTGCGCTTCCCGGATCCGTCGGCCAACCCGTATCTGGCTTTCGCCGCCATGCTGATGGCCGGCCTCGACGGCATCCAGAACAAGATCCACCCCGGCGACGCGATGGACAAGAACCTCTACGATCTGCCGCCGGAAGAACTGGCGCAGGTCCCGACGGTTTGCGGCTCGCTGCGCGAAGCGCTGGACAGCCTGAAGGCCGACCGCGCCTTCCTCGAAAAGGGCGACGTGTTCACCCCGGACATGATCGACGCCTACATCGAGCTGCGCATGGAAGAAGTCATGGCTTTCGAAACCATGCCGCACCCGATCGAATACAAGATGTACTATTCGGTCTGATGCGACGGCGCGCCGGCTCCGCTCTCCTTATCAGGAGCGGAGGCGGCGCTACGAAGCGCCGACAAAAAAACGGGCCGGTTCGCCGGCCCGTTTTTTATTTGGCTTTCCTGAGAGACGCCGCCGTCAAACGAACTCTTCGGTCTCGACGTCGGCCTGGGCCGCGGCGTTGTAGCGGGGGCCGGCCACGGTCTTTTCGTTAATCAGCGCGTCGAGCGCCGCCATGACGTCGGCGGACAGCCGCACGTCCAGCGCTTTGAAATTCTCTTCCAGATGCGCAAGGTTGGTGGTGCCGGGGATGGCGACGATGTGCGGCGCCTTGGCCAAGGTCCACGCCAGCGCCAGTTGCGCCATCGAGCAGCCGGCGTCGGCCGCCAGCTTGGCGAAGCCGTCCAGCAGCGCCAGATTTTTGGCGTAGGTTTCCGGCGCGAAGCGCGGCATGCTGCGGCGCAAATCGCCCGGCGCCAGCGCCGCGACGTCGCGCAAAACGCCGGTGAGAAACGCGCGGCCGAGCGGGCTAAAGGCGACAAAAGTCGTCCCCAGCTCGCGGCAGGCGTCGAGCACGGCGATTTCAGGATTGCGCGTCCACAAGGAATATTCGGTCTGCACCGCGGCGATGGGGTGGACGGCGTGGGCGTCGCGCAGCAGCTTGGCCGAGACTTCCGACAAGCCAAGGCTGCGGATTTTTCCCTCCGCCTTCAAATCGGCCATCGCCCCGACGCTGTCGGCGATGGGAACGTTGCGGTCCCAGCGGTGCAGGTAATACAGGTCGATGACGTCGGTTTTCAGCCGCTTCAGCGCCGCTTCGCAGGTTTCACGAATGGATTTCGGCGTGCCGTTGATTTCCCGCTTGCCGTCCGGCCCTTTGATGAGGCCGCATTTGCTGGCCAGCGTGAATTCCTGGCGACGATGACTAACCGCTTCGCCGATCAGGGTTTCATTCGCGCCGAAACCGTAAAGCGCCGCGGTGTCGAGATGGTCGTAACCCATGTCGAGGGCGGCGTTGAGCAGCCGCGCCGCCTCTTCATGGGGCAACGCCGGGCCGTAGGCCCACGACATGTTCATGCAACCCAGCCCAATCGCCTTGACGGTGAAGGGGCCGAGCGAGCGCGTTACGGTGGCGGCGTCTGTCACGGGATCAGGTCTCCGTCGCAATGAAACACTTTTCGATGCGGTCGAGCGTGCGCATGGCGGGCAGGCATTGCGCCACCGAGCCGTTCGGCTCCCGACCTTCGCGGATCGCCTGTACGAACTCGCGGTCGATCAACTCGATGCCGTTATTAGACACGGCGACGCCGGACAAGTCGATCTTTTGCTCTTTGCCGTCGTATAGATCGTCGTAGCGCGCGATATAAGTGCCATTGTCGCAGATATAGCGGAAGTAAGTCCCCAGCGGGCCGTCGTTGTTGAACGACAAGGACAAGGTGCAGATGGCGCCCGACGGCGTCTTCATGCCGATGGACATATCCATGGCGATGCCCAATTCCGGGTGCGGCGGGCCTTGCAGGCCCAGAACATGGCTGGCTTCTTCACCGGTCTGGTACTGGAACAGGTCCACGGTGTGGCAGGCGTGGTGCCACAGCAGATGATCGGTCCAGGTGCGCGGCTCGCCCAGCGCGTTTTTGTTGGAGCGGCGGAAGAAATAGGTCTGAACGTCCATTTGCTGGATTTTCAGTTCACCCGCCTTGATTTTGTTGTGAATCCATTGATGGCTGGGGTTGAAGCGGCGGACGTGCCCGGCCATGGCGATCTTGCCGGTTTCCTGCTGCGCGCGCACCAGTTCGATGGAATCCGCCAGATTGTCGGCCATGGGGATTTCCACCATGACGTGCTTGCCGGCCTTCAGGCATTGGATGGCTTGTGCGGCGTGCAGCGGGGTGGGGGTGGCGAGGATCACCGCGTCGACGTCGTCGCGCGCCAGCGCTTCCGCCAGATCCTTGGTGGCGTGAGGAATGCCGCGGTCGGCGGCGAAGCGGTCGATGTCGTCGGTGCCGCCGCCCACCACCGAGGTCACCGTGACGCCGTCGATGGCGGCCAGGGCTTCCAGATGCTTGCGGCCGAAGGCGCCGGCGGCGCCGGCTACGCAAATCCTCATGTCGTCGTGCTCCCGTTGGTGGGTTTTGCGATTCTTTGTCGTCATTCCGGCGAAGGCCGGAATCCAGAGCGTTTCAGCAACGTTGTCGCATTGCACTGGACCCCGGCCTTCGCCGGGGTGACGAACAGCGTTTCTTTTCAATCGGTCTCGCCATCCTCCAACACCAGATGCCCGACGGCGGTGTTGGAGGCCGGCACATGGTAATGGCGATGGATAGTCTTCACCTGCGGCGCCAGCGCCCCGCGCATCACCAGCCACATCACCAACTCGACTCCTTCGGAGCCCGCTTCACGCAGGTAATCGACATGGGGAATGGATGCGGCGGCGGCGGGATCGTCGATCAGCAGATCAAGGAAACGATTGTCGAAGTCGGCGTTAATCAGCCCGGCCCGCTCGCCCTGCAATTGGTGCGACATGCCGCCGGTGCCGAAGATCACCACCCGCAGGTCTTCGTCGAACGCCTCCACCGCGCGGCGGATGGCTTGGCCGAGCTTCAGGCAACGGGCGCCGGTGGGCGGCGGGTACTGCACGACGTTGACCGCCAGCGGGATCACCGGGCAGGGCCAAGCGTCGACTTGGCCGAAGGCCAGCGACAAGGGCACGGTCAGGCCGTGGTCGACCTCCATCTGATTGACGATGGTGATGTCGAATTCGTCCAAAATCAGCGACTGCGCCATGCTCCACGCCAGCTTGGGCGCGCCCAGCACCGGCGGCACCGGGCGGCGGCCCATGCCTTCGTCGGCGATGTCGAACCCGGCGGCGCAGCCCAGCGCGAATGTCGGTATCAACTCCAGCGAAAAAGCGTTGGCGTGGTCATTGTAAACCACGATGGCGACGTCGGGCTTGAGGTCGGCGATCCATTGGCGCGACGCCTCGTAACCGGCGAACACCGGCTTCCAATAAGGTTCGTCGGTCAAACCCTGATCCATGGCGACGCCGATGGCGGGAACGTGGGAAGTGGCGTAGGCGCCGACAATTTTAGCCATTTTTGGCCCACTCCGCTTTGGTGCGATTACCGTCGATGGGGCGGCCGCCGGCCAGCATCATGGCGCGATAGTCGTCGCGGCTGACCCCGGTCATCTTCGCCGCCAAGTCCTGAAAGGTTATGCCGTCGGTCATCGCCAGCTTCGCCGTGTAATAGATGTTGCCGCCCAGCCGCAGCATCTCGTTCCAATCCCGCGTCAGGATGGCTTGGCGCTGCTCGGCGGTCATCGGGAAGCGGTCGACATAGGCCGCCTCGTCCGCCTTGAACGCATCGCGATTGGCGGCGCTGCGCAGCGACATGCAGAACATGTTGAGGTGATAGCCCTTGCGCGACTGTTCGGCGTCAAAGACGTAAGTCCCAGGTATATCGTGATAATCGGCGCAGTTATGACTTTGCGTCATCGGACGCCTCCTCTCCCTTGAACAGGCGCGCCAGCAATTGGTCGGCGAGGATGCGGTAATCCTCCGTCTCCGCCTTTTCTTTCAGCGCGCCGATTTGTTGTTCCCAATCCGCGGTCGCCCGCGACATCCGGCCTTCAAAGCCCAGCTCATCCACGGTGCGCGCCACTTCCCGCAGTTCCGCCGCGCGGCGCACGCCATGGGTCATCACCCGTTCCATCATGTAGCCGGCCTTGGCCTTGAAATCGAAACCGGGGTAGGTGGCGTCCAGCGACGACAGCACGACGTCATCCACCCCGGCGCGGCGCCCGGCCAGCACGCATTCCAAAAACAACGCCTCCATCCCCTTCATCATGATGGAGCGCACCATTTTGATGGTGGAGGAAGCCCCCACCGGCCCCGGCGTCACCGTGGCGACCATGTCCAATGCGTCCGCCGCGGCTTTGCCGGCGTCGGCGTAGGGACCGCTCAGCGCCAGCGGCGTCTTGTGCATCTTGGGATAGACCGGGGCCATGACGGCGGCGTCGACATAGCGCCCGCCCGCCGCGTCAATGATTTCCGCATTGGCCCGCTTGGCGCCTGGGGAGCAGGAATTGCAGTCGAAGAACAACGCCCCCGCTTCGATGGCGCGGGCGGCGCTCGCGGCCGCCGCCGCCGCCTGATCGGCGGTCACCAGGGAAAAGACCAGCGCCGCGCCCGCCAAAGCGTCGGCCGCCGTAGCGCACGGCGTGACGCCGCAGCGGTCGTAATCCGCCAGTTTGGCGGCGCGAACGGCCTCGTCCTCATGGTCGGTTTTAATGTCGAAGGCGCGACAGCGCGCCGCCGCGTCGGCCCCCCAGCCGAGAACAAAGGCTTGGGCGGCCTCGCCGAAGCCGATAAGCGCGATGGGCTGAGCGTCGTTCGCCTGACTGGTCAAAGGGGCCTCCCGCTGGTGATGGCGCGCCGATGGTTGAGAAGTAGCATTCCAGCCCGCCAAAGCGAAAATCGGAAAAGCACTTAGCTCATTCAATTTCCCTATAGCGATGTAAGCGAGAGACGACTTAGCCCCGTTCCGCCGGCTTTCCCGCCGCCCGCAGATGGTCGAGAAAAAGTTGCTGCACCGGCGTCGGCTTCCAGTCGCGCCGGCAGGTGATGCCGATGGGCCGCGACCCGCCCGAGGTGTCCACCGCCAGCGGGACCAACAGGCCGATTTCCCGCTCGTGGCTGATCTGGTGGGCGGAGATCAGCGTCAGCCGGTCGCTGCCCAGCAGCATGCCGCGGATGAGCACCAGAGACGAGGTCTCCACCAGCCCGCCGGTGATGGTCAAGCCGTTGAACATCTTGTTGAAATAGTCCCTGGTCGGCGTGCCGTCCCGCGGCGCCGCCCAGGGGTAGGACGCCAACTCTTCAACGCTTACCGCGGTTTTGGCCGCGAGAGGATGGCCGGCGCGCCCGACCACGGCGAGCGGATCGACGAACAGGGTTTCTTGCGTGATGTCGTCGATGGGCGGCGGGTGGCGCAGCGCCCCGACCAGCAGGTCGATGTCGCCGTGACGCAACCCGTGCAGCAGGTCGTTATAGGGGCCTTCCACCACCCGCAAGCGCACTTCCGGCCGCTCTCTGGTCAGCGCGTTGATGGCGGCGGGCAGCAGGTGGGTGCGCGGCAGCGGCATGGCGCCGATGACGATTTCGCCTTGCGCCAAACCCAGCGCGGCGTCGATCTCGTCGAACGCCTGATTGAGTTCGGCGAAGGCCAGTTTGACCGCTTGCGCCAGGGCTTTCGCCGAAGCCGTCAGGTCGATGCCGGCCGCGGATTTAATGAACAAGGGAATGCCCGACAGCCGCTCCAGATCGCGGGCGGCGCG
>CALGOL010000091.1 GCA_937960755.1 uncultured Azospirillum sp. | reverse complement strand
CTTTTCAGATACTTATCCGAATTGCTCTGGACCCCGGCCTTCGCCGGGGTGACGAAAAAAAAGATAGAAAAATCAAAGCCTAACAAGATGTGTGAATGCTGTAGCCCCTGGGGAGAGGGTGGAGGCGAAGCCTCCGGGTGAGGGGGCGTACGGCCGGAAGGTCGGAAAACATCTTGATTTGGCGAGGTTTTCCCCCTCACCCAACCCTCTCCCCAGGGAGGAGAGGGCTTTGACGCCGTGGCAAACGATCACCCTGCGGGGCCGCGAGCCCCGCTTGCGGCGGCCGCGGGTTTGTTTCGTCCTCGCCGCCGCGCGCCCGGTTAAGTTCATCCAACGTTCGCCCGCAGCCGGTGCAGACGTCGCCGTCAATCGCGCACATGCCGACGCAATCGGGATCGTCGCTCATATTTCCGCCGTCACTCCACCGCCAAGATGACGTGCGCCGGTTCGATCAGCGCCGTCGCCGCCCGCCCTGGGGTCAGGTCCAATTCGTCGGCGCTGCTGGTCATCACGACGCCGGTCAAGGTTTTGCCGCCGCCGATGTCCAGCACGATTTCGGCGTTGATCTTGCCGTCCTCGCGCCGCGCCACCACGCCCGGAATGCGGTTGCGGGCCGAAACAATCCCACCTTCGCCCACCGCGAACAGCACGAACGACGACTTAATCAGCGCGGTGCAGGGCCGCCCTGGAAACAGCCCCAGCTCTTTCAGGCTGTCACGGGTGATGACCGAGGTCAGGGAAACGCCGTCGGCGACGTCCAGCGACACTTCCGCCCCGACGTCTTCTTCCCGCACCGCGGCGACGGTGGCGCGCAGCGCGTTGCGGGCGCTGGTCTTCATCATGAACCTCCACATCAAGTCGGACGGCGTGAAGCCGGCGTCGGCTAGCGACGGCTCCAATTCCTGCAACGCACGGGATAGTTCGGCGGCGAGCCGGTGATAGGTCTCGATCACCCGCACGCCGTCCGGCGTCAGCGTCGCGCCGCCGCCCTTGCGCCCGCCGGTCTGCGCCCCGACCAGCGGCCGGCCGAACAGATTGTTCATCGCGTCCACCGCGTCCCAGGCCGCCTTATACGACAGCCCGACCGCCCGCGCGGCGGCGGAAATCGACCCTTCGCGCCCCACCGCCTCCAGCAGTCGCACGCGGGTTTCCCCCATCGGCGCGGCGCCGTCGGCCGCAAGCGATATCTGCGCCCTAAAACTCATACTTTTCCCTTACCCTCGCGCCAACCGGATCAAATAGTCGGCGACGTCTTTCGGTTTCACCTTGGGCGCGGTCAGCGGCTGATCCGCGCTCTCCATCGCTTGGCTCACCAGCAAGGCGTTTTGCACATGGGCGATGTTAATCCGCACGATCCCGCCCTCCCCCTTTAACCGGGGGTAATAGGCGGGGTCCACCAGCTTTTCCTTGCGCGCGACGCCGGCCAACGCCGCCGGCTCGTCAAGCTCGCCAACCTCCTCCACCGCGGCCAGCCGCCAGTCGCTTTCCCCCGCCCACCCCGCTTCTGCGGCCGCCTTGGCGGCGTTCTTGTCGGCTGCCGCGCCGATCTTGACCACATGCTTGCCCAGACCGACATCGGCGGCCCATTTGCTGATATTGGCGCTGCGGGCGACGAAAATCACGCTCATGAAACGACTCTCGATTAGAAAACAAGCTCGGTCAGGGCCAAGCGGATTGCCGGGTGGTGGGGGTGATGAGCACGCGGCCGATGACGTCTTTGCCGACGACGCGATTGGACACTTCAAGCAAATGACGGCGCACGGCGGGCGCGTTGGCGACCGCGCCGCGGATGACGAAGCCTTCGTCGATAGCCCGGTACATTTCCGCCAGAATGGCGTCGTGCAGCTTGGGAATCGCCGCCTGCACGTCGGGCAGTTTCAACGAATCCTTCACCTCCAGCGTCACTTCAAGCTGGGTGTAACGCTCAACTTGACCGCTAGGAGAAAGCACCGGCAGCATCAGCGGCCGGATTCGCACCGAAGGCGGCGGCCCGCTTTTGGCTTCTTCAGCGCCCGCCGCGCTCGCCAGCGTCGCCGCCGTCAGCAACGCTGCGACGCCGGTCAGAAACCGCCGCCCAACACGCCAGCTTTTCATCGCTGCAATCCCTTGATGGTTTCCTCAACCGCATATCATGTATCTTAGCACAGATGTCATGGCGCATGGCGACGGCTTGAGCGGACGGCGACGTCCGCGGGGGATAGACGAGAGGCGGTTATGTCCGGCGACGGCGAAGTGTTTTTTGAATATCAGCGGATCGGCATGTACTTGAAGATTTCCGCCATCGACGGCGCCACCGGCACCGAAGTGTCGGTCGCCGGCCCGGCTAATGGCAGTCGCGAACTGCTGAAACGCACCGCTTTGGCGAAATTGCGCTTCGTTATGCAGCGGGATGCGCAGAAAAACAAAAAATAAGCCGCTAAGCCGCTGTGACTTTATGGCCCAGCCGCTGACTACGACGTAATCGTTCGCCAGCGCGCCGACGCCTCGTATAGTATGGTTCCTCCGCGCCGTCAGGACAATGGCGGGTCCGCGGACGAAGACCGCACAGGCAAAGATAACAATGGACCGGCGCGTTGAACGCCCGGCCGCAAATGGGCAGGAAAAATACAAAGGTGGAGGCTTGGCGCAATTTCCCGCGACGACAGCGCGGCGCGGCGAAGACGGCGCCGCCCGGCGAAGATGCGCCGGTCGCCGCGACGCAACCAATTTGCGCCGCCATTGATCTTGGCACCAATAACTGCCGTCTGCTGATCGCCGAACCGCTGGCGGAAGGGTTTCGCGTCATTGACGCTTTTTCCCGCATCGTCAGACTGGGCGAAGGTTTGCAAAACACCCAGCGGCTGTCTGACGCGGCGATTTATCGAACCTTGACGGCGCTGCGCATCTGCGGCGCGAAAATCCGTCGCCGGGGTGCGACGCGGGTGCGGGCGGTCGCCACCGAGGCTTGTCGGCGCGCCGTAAACTGCGACGACTTCGTCGCCGCCGCCCTGCATGACACCGGGATAAGGCTTGAAATAATCTCCAGCATGGAGGAAGGCCGCTTGGCGTTGGCGGGCTGCTCGCCGTTGCTCGACCCGGCGACGCCTTACGCCATTGTGTTCGATATCGGCGGCGGCTCGACTGAATTGATGTGGATGGCGATGGGCGAAGACGGGCCGACGCTGCTGGATCAAGCCTCGGTGCGGTGCGGCGTCATCGATCTGGCGGAACGTTACGGCGGCGACCGCGTCTCGCCGGCGCTTTACCGCGTCATGGTGGACGAAGTGGCGGGCGAACTATCGGTTTTTGAGCGACGCAACAGCATCGCCGAGCGGGTCAAGGCCGGCGAGGTGCAGATGTTAGGCACATCCGGCACCGTCACCACCCTGGCCGGCGTTCATATGGGCTTAGGGCGCTACGACCGGCGCATGGTGGACGGCTCGCACCTGCGCATGACCGACGCGCTGGCCGTCATCAGCCACCTGACGAGATTGGATTTCGCCGGCCGCGCCGCCAACCCTTGCATTGGCGAGGAGCGGGCCGATCTGGTGGTCGCGGGCTGCGCCGTCTTTCAGGCCATCGGCGAGACCTGGCCGGTGCGCGGATTGCGCATCGCTGACCGCGGCCTGCGCGAAGGCATACTGGTGGATTTGATCGCCGGACGCCGCAGCGGCGCGTCGGCGACCTGAAAAGCCACTTAGCCGCTATCAGCGGCGCCGGCCGCGACCGCGCGGCGGTTCGTCTTGCGGAAGGTCAAGCAGGCCGCGCAACCGCGTCAAAGACGAACCAGATCGGAAGAGCACACGTCTGAACTCCAGTCAC
>CALGOL010000090.1 GCA_937960755.1 uncultured Azospirillum sp. | reverse complement strand
GCCAGCCCAGGCGGGCCAACGCTCGCGCCGGGTCGCCCAATTGGCTGGGCCGGTCGACCGGCCGCATCAGATCGGCGCGACTTTCGACCCGCGCCGACAGGCCGGCGAGCCGCGCCGTGGTCTCGGCGATCCACGTCGTCCGCCTTTCTTCGCCGCGGCACAGATTGACGGCGAGAAATCCCGGCTCGCCGCCGCCCATCGCTTCGTCCAGCAGGGCGATCAGCCCCTCGGCGGCGTCGTCGACGTGGAGATAATCGCGCCGGGTGTGGATGTTGCCCATCGGCAGGACCAGATCGCCGCCGGGGACCGCGGCTGCGGCCGCCGCCAGCCGATTAAGAATGTCGGGAACAAGGTGGGCGTTGGGGTCGCCGGGGCCGAGCACGTTGAAGAGCCGCGCCGCCCGCCCGCGCCCGCCGCCGCGTCCGGTCCAGACCGCGAGCTGATGTTCGTTGGCCAGCTTGCCGAGGGCGTACGTGTCCAAGGGGGACAGGGGCGCGTCTTCCGCCAGCGGCCCGTCGATGGGCGCGTACACCGCGCCGGAAGAAGCGATCGCCACGGCGCCGACGCCATGGCGCGCCGCCGCGTCCAGCACGGTTTGGGTTCCGATGACGTTGACGTCGAGAGCGCGGCGCGGTTCGGCGGCGCAGGTCGGAATGTGATGAATCGCCGCCAGATGCAAGACGCCGTCGATGGGGCCGAAGGAAAAGGCCCGGGCGACGTCTTCCGGTCGGCGGACGTCGCCCGGCGCGGCGACCGCTTGCGAAGGGATCGGCAGCCCGGCCGAACCATCGTCAAGAACGACAGGAACGTCGCCCCGCGCCGCAAGGCGGGCGACGGTTCGGGAGCCGACGAAGCCGGCCCCCCCGGTGACGAGAATGCGCCGGGGGGGCCGGGCGGCGGTTTGGCGATCTGCTGTCAAGGTCTGGCTGCGACGGTTAGAACCGCCGCTCCAGCACGCGGACGATGTCGCCGGGCAGCAGCGGGGTGCGTTCGGTGGCGCGGTATTCCTTCTGGCCGTCGTTGCTGGTTCGCACCAGCACCACCTCGCGTTCATAAGCGCGGTAATCGTAACCGCCGGCGCGGGCGACGGCGCTCAGCACCGTCATGCCGGTGGTGTAGGGAAATTCGCCCGGCTGGCGCACTTCGCCCAGCACGTAAAACGGCCGGAAGGTCACGACTTCAACCGCCACCCGCGGATCGCGCAAGAAAGCGTCGCGTTGCAGCATCGCTTGAATCCGCTGGGTCAGCGCGGCGACGGTGACGCCGCTGGCCGGCACGCTGCCCACCAGCGGCATCGACAGGGCGCCGCTGGGATCAATGGCGAAATCGCCCGACAGGTTGCTTTCCCCGAAGACGGTGACGCGAACGCGGTTTCCCGGCTCCAACAGATAGCCGTCGGCCGGATTCTCCACCTTCATCGGCGCGGCTTCGGACGGAAAGCTGGGGCCCACGGCGCACCCGGCGAGCAGGGTCGCCGCCGTCAACAGGGCCGCCGCCGTCTGAAACGCGCCATGCCGCCACGCGCACCTTGAAAACGCCATCGTATCGCCTCTTAAATTCCATCCGCCGGTTCGCGGCGGACGCTTGGGGATGAAGCTGGTGATTAAAAACGTCCTAAAATGGTTCAACGCCAACAAGAGCAGCCCCGGCCGCCTCCCGAATCGCGCCTCAGCGGTTCCCGACAACACGCGCGTTTACGCCGTTGGCGACATCCATGGCGAGCGGGAACTACTGGAGGCATTGTATGAAATGATTGAACAAGATGCAAAGAGCATACTTGAGACGGGCGGAACGGCTGTTGTCGTGCATCTGGGCGACTATATTGATCGCGGCTCTGACAGCCGCGGTGTTGTCGACCGTCTGATGACGCCGCTGAACGGATGCGAGCGGCGTTTTTTGCTAGGCAATCACGAGATGGCGCTCTTGCGTTTTCTCGCTGCGCCGGAGACCGGGGTCGAGTGGCTGCGCTACGGCGGCGCTGAAACCCTAGCCAGCTACGGCGTGGCGCCGTCGTTGGGGGACGAAGCGCGGATGCGGCGGCTGGCGGCGGCGCTGCGGGAGCGGATGCCGCAGCGGCATCGCGCTTTTTTCGAAAAACTGGAGCCTTACGTCGTCATCGGCGACTATGCTTTCGTGCATGCCGGGATCATGCCTGGCGCGCCGTTGGAGCGCCAGAGCTTGGACGATCTTTTGTGGATGCGCGAACCGTTTCTATCCTCTTCTGCGTGGCATGGACGGGTGATTGTTCACGGCCACACCATAACCGACGCGCCCGAAGACCATTTCAACCGAATCGGGGTCGACACCGGGGCGTACGCTTCGGGCGTGTTGACCTGTGTTGCGCTGGAAGGCGCAGAACGGCGCTTCATCGCGGCGGTTGGCTGACCCTGGCGGGGGGCCGGATGTTCAACACCGCGCTCCACCTTATTTTCTGTGGACGAGGATGGAGCGCGATCTGCGTTAAAGCGCGGCGCCGCTTTCGTATTTTTCATTCGCGAGCGAAAGCCGCCTCCTTGCTAAACGGCGCGTGCGGCGTTTAGCGACACGCTATAATCAGTGTTTTCGCCAAATATATCGGCTTCAATCGATCCACCCCCGGCGTTTACACGCTTTATAGATTGTGATAATTGGTGCTTTCTCGTAAATATGCGATATGCGTGAAGTCGCCTTAAAAATATGTGCGCATAAAATGGGAGGATTGCATATTCCGTTGTGCGTTTGCCGCATGAACATAAAAAAAGAGCTGGAAAGCTTGAATTATACGATTTTGTCGTCCTTTGTCGTTAGTCGCTTTCTTCGATCCCGCAATCTTTGCGGGCGGGGATTTGTTCAATCCGAGGGGCTCGGCTCCGCACCTTAATCGCCAGAGGCTTGTTTCGCTCATGCTGCATCGGCTCCAGTCGTCAATCCTGAACAAAACGGCTTTGGCCGCCGCCATCGGCGTCGCTTTTTTCAGCCATGCCGCGTTCGCTCAAAACGTGCAAACTGCGCCGGGAGGCGACCCTCGCCGCGCCGGGGCCGCTAAAGTGACGCAGGAAACCGGGCCGGACGCCGCCAAGCCCGGCGACGGCGACAGCGAACGGATGGACAACGCCTTTCAGCCTAAGGGCTTTGAGTTGGGCTCGTTCCTGTTGTTGCCGAAAATTGAAACCGACGCGATCTACAGCAGCAATCTGTTCGCCACCGAACACGACGCCAAGTTGGAATATGTCGCCATTGTCCGGCCGGAGTTTCGGCTGCGCTCCCGCTTCGCCACGCATGCGGTCAACGTGTTCGGCAACATGGAGGTCAAACGCCATCGCCGCTATAAAAGCGACGACACGGTGGACGGCCGTCTGGTGGCTGACGGCCGCTACGATCTTTCCAGCACCGACGAGTTGACGGCGCAAACCGACTTCACCTATCGCAACGAAGATCGCGGCTCGCCCGACAGCGTCGGCGGGGCGGAGCCGACGCCGACTACGGCTTACACCGCTAAGCTGGGCGGCAAGCACAAGTTCGGCCGCTTCACTTTCAAGCCGGAAGTGGAGGTCGCCCGCCGGACGTTCGAGGACGTCGACACCACCGGGGGCGGCCGCATCAACAATTCCGACCGTGATCGGGTGGAGATTGAAGGCCAGGTCACCGGGTCTTATGAAATGTTTCCGGGCTACGCCTGGGTGGTCGCCGCTTCGGCCAATTCACGGCGCTACGACGACCGGCTGGACGATCAGGGCTACGACCGCTCCAGCCGCGGCTGGCGGGTCGACACCGGCGTCGGGCTTGATCTGACCGATTTGGTGCGCGGCGACTTGCTGGTCGGCTATCTTAGCCAGAACTACAACGACGTCCGGCTGAGCGACCCGTCGGGTTTTTCCGTGCGGGCGACGCTCAACTGGACGCCGACCAAGCTGACGCTGGTGGTGCCGGCTTTGGAGCGGTCGGTGCAGGAAACCACGTTGACCAATGCTTCCGCCATCGTGCGCACGTCGGCGTCGCTGCTGGTGCGGCATGAATACGCCCGCAACATTCTGCTGACCGGCAATCTGAGCTACAGCTACGACAAATTTGAAGGGTCGACCCGCGCCGATTCCACTTATGAAGCGCGCGCCCGCGCGACATACGCCTTCACCCCGGAAGTCCACCTCGGCGGCGAGGCGCGCTATAAAGTGCGCGATTCCAACACTCAAAACAGCAGCTATGACCAGACCGTGATTGGCCTGCGTCTCTCGTTGCAGATGTGAACGAATGGCGACGATTGACGACGCGCAAGCGTCTTTCCGCGAGCAATTCATCTGGGTCAGGCGGGTTCTTTGGCGCGGCAAGCTGACCATTTTGACGATGATGGCGGTTTTCGTCATTCCGGCGGCGCTGTACTTGCAACAGGCGACGCCGCGCTTTTCCGCCGCCGCTCAGGTGCTGGTGGTTTCCGACGAAGCCGACACCTTGCTGGACAACAACAGTGCGGCGCGATGGCGACAGACCGACGTCATGGTGCAAACTGAGGCGGCGATTTTGACGTCACGCCCGTTGATCCGGCGGCTGTCGGATAAACTGGACCTGGACCGCGACCCGGAATTCAACCTGCGACTTCGGCCGCCCGATCCAGTGGCGGCGTTTATCGCTAATCTAAACCCGGTGAACTGGCTGCCGGACGCTTGGCGCGGCGGACAGGCGGATTTGGCCGGCTTATCGGCTGAAGCGCGCGCCACGATGGACGAAGCCCGGATCGCTGGGCGGGTGCTGTCGCGGCTGGACGTCGACGTCCAGCGCCGTTCTCAGTTGATTAACTTACGCTTTGAATCGGAAAATCGGGAAAAGGCTGCTCGCATCGTCAACGCGCTGGCGGAGCTTTACGTCTTGGACCGATTGGAGGCGCGCTTCGACGAAACCCGCCGGGTCACCGGCTGGCTGACTGAGCGGCTGGAGGCGCTGCGCCGCGACGTCGCCGCCGCCGATCAGGCGGTGGAGACGCATCGCGCGGCCCATGGGCTGGCTCGCCGCAACGAACGTCAGCAAACCATGCTGGAGCAGCAGCTTACTGAACTGAACTCTCGCCTGGTGCTCGCCCGCGCCGATTTGGCGCAAAAGCGCGCCCGGTTCAATCAGGTGCGCACGCTGAGCGGCGGCGGCGCGGCGGCGGTGGCCAGCGCCACCGACGTGCTGCAATCTTCGCTGATCCAGCGTTTGCGCGAGCAGGAAACGACGCTGCAACGAGAACTGTCCGAAGCGGCCAAAACTTATGGCGACCGCCATCCCCGCTTGATTGGCCTGCGGGCCGACATGGGCGAACTGCGGTCGAAAATCGCCTTGGAGATCGAGCGCGTCGCCGCGTCGGTGGAAAACGAAGTGCGGGTCGCGGAGGTCGGCGTCAGCGCCATCGAAAACCAGCTCAACGACTTGCGGCGCAACCAAGAGCGGGCCGGCGAAGCGTCGATCAGGATGCGGGAGCTGGAGCGCGAGGCCGAGGCCAGTCGCGAATTATACGAAGCCTTCCTTTCCCGCTTCAAACGCTCGGCCGAACAAGAGCAAATCCAGCGGGCCAACGCTCGCATTCTTTCTCCCGCCGATGTGCCGTTGCGGCCGTCTTACCCTCGCAAGCAGTCGATTTTGCTGCTGGCGGCGTTCATTGGGCTGGTGGCCGGCGTCGTTTTGCTGCTGGCGCTTGATCTGCTGGATGGCCTTATTCGGACCGCCGCCGACGCGGAAATCGTTAGCGGTTTGCCGGTGCTGGCGGTGGCGCCGTTGCTGCCCGCCCGTTCCAGCGACGGCAAGCCGGAAGAAATGGTGATCCGTAAGCCGCGGTCGGCCTTGGCCGACGGCTTGCGCAGTTTGCGCACCGCGATCGAACTTTCCACCGCTTCGGCGGACGACGCGGCGACGGCCGAAGGCGAAGCGGCCGGCCGGGGTAAAATCATCATGGTGACGTCGTCGACGCCGCAGGAAGGCAAAACCTTTATTTCGGTGTCGCTGGCCCGGCTTTACGCCCGATTGGACAAGCGGATTTTGCTGGTGGACTGCGACGTTCACCGGGCGCGGGCGCACGCCGCTTTGGGCTTGCCTAATCAGGTCGGCTTGATGGAGGTGGCGGCGGGGGTCGCCTCGCTGGAGGACGCCTTGCAGCGCGACGCGCTGACGCCGCTTGACGTGCTAACCGCCGGCGTCGGGCCGGAAGGATCGGCGGAAGTGCTGACCAGTCAGGCGGCGCGCGATCTGCTGGCCCGGCTGGCGATGCGCTACGACCGCATCATCATCGATTCCCCGCCGGTGCTGGCGGTGTCGGACGTGCGGGCGCTGGCGCCGTTGGCCGACAGCGTCGTCTATCTCATCCGCTGGAACGCCACGCCGCGCGATGCGGTGCGCAACGGGCTGCGGGTGCTGCGGGATTCAGGCGCCCGGCTAGCCGGCGTGGCGCTGTCGCAGGTCGACGCCCGACGCTACGACCGTTACGCCTATGGGGATTACGGCAGCTATTATGGACGATACGCCAACTACTACGGCGAATGAGCCGCCGCCGCGCCGCTTGCCTCGCCGTTCGTGGAGCGGCCTGGCGGTTGGCGCGGTGTTGGGTTTGGGGCTGGCGGTTTTGGGCGCGCCGCGGCTGGCGGCGAGCCTTGCGGCGCTTGACG
>CALGOL010000089.1 GCA_937960755.1 uncultured Azospirillum sp. | reverse complement strand
CACCTGATCCTGACCGACGAAAAGATGGGGGCCGACCGCGCCGCCATTCCGATGATCCTGGCGACCGGCGCGGTGCACACCCACCTCGTGCGCAACAACCTGCGCACTTTCACCTCGTTGAACGTGCGGTCGGGCGAATGCCTCGACACCCATTACTTCGCGGTGCTGATCGGCGTCGGCGCCACCACGGTCAACGCCTATCTGGCGCAAGAAGCCATCGCCGATCGTCAGCGGCGCGGCCTGTTCGGCGACATGTCGCTGGAAACCGCCATGTCGCGCTTCAAGAAGGCCATCGACGAAGGTCTGCTGAAGATCATGTCGAAGATGGGCATTTCGGTGGTGTCGAGCTACCGCGGCGGCTGCAACTTTGAAGCGGTGGGCCTGTCGCGCGCGCTGATCGCCGAGCATTTCCCGGCGATGGTCAGCCGCATTTCCGGCATCGGCCTCAACGGTATTCAAAAGAAGGTGCTGGAGCAGCACGCGCTGGCTTTCGGCGATAACGTCACGGCTTTGCCGGTGGGCGGCTTCTACAAGATCCGCCGTTCCGGCGACCGCCACGCCTGGGAAGGCCCGCTGATCCACACGCTGCAACAGGCGGTGGCCAACGACAGCTATTCCACCTTCAAGAAGTTCAGCAAGGCGGTGCATGACCGTCCGGCGATGCAGATCCGCGACCTGCTGGAAATGCGCTCCACCAAGGACGCTGTGCCGATCGACGAAGTGGAAAGCATCACCGCCATCCGCAAGCGCTTCGTCACGCCCGGCATGTCGCTGGGGGCGCTGTCGGCGGAAGCGCACGGCACCTTGAACGTGGCGATGAACCGTATCGGCGCCAAGTCGGACTCCGGCGAAGGCGGCGAAGACCGCGCCCGCTTCAAGCCGGACAAGAACGGCGACAACTGGAACTCCGCCATCAAGCAGGTGGCGTCGGGCCGCTTCGGCGTCACCGCCGAGTATCTGAACCAGTGCCGTGAAATTGAAATTAAGGTGGCGCAGGGCGCGAAGCCCGGCGAAGGCGGGCAGTTGCCCGGCTTCAAGGTCACCGAGATGATCGCCAAGCTGCGGCACGCCACCCCCGGCGTCATGCTCATCAGCCCGCCGCCGCACCACGACATCTATTCCATCGAAGACTTGGCGCAGTTGATCTACGATTTGAAGCAGATCAACCCCGACGCCAAGGTCTGCGTCAAGCTGGTGGCGCGCTCGGGCATCGGCACCATCGCCGCCGGCGTCGCCAAGGCCAACGCCGACGTGATCTTGATTTCCGGCGGCTCGGGCGGCACCGGCGCCAGCCCGCAGACCTCGATCAAGTTCGCCGGCGGCCCGTGGGAAATGGGCCTGTCGGAAGTGCATCAGGTGCTGACGCTCAACCGTCTGCGCCACCGCGTGCGGCTGCGCACCGACGGCGGGCTGAAGACCGGCCGCGACATCGTCATCGCCGCCATTCTGGGGGCGGAAGAGTTCGGCATCGGCACCGCGTCCTTGATCGCCATGGGCTGCATCATGGTGCGGCAGTGCCATTCCAACACCTGCCCGGTGGGCGTGTGCGTGCAGGACGAAGCCTTGCGGCAGAAGTTCACCGGCACGCCGGAAAAGGTGGTCAACCTGTTCAGCTTCCTGGCGGAAGAGGTGCGCGAGATCCTCGCCAGCCTTGGCGCCCGCTCGCTGAACGAGGTGATCGGCCGCACCGAACTGCTGCATCAGGTCAGCCGCGGCGCCGAGCATCTCGACGATCTCGACCTCAACCCGTTGCTGGCGCAGGTCGATCCCGGCGAGAACGCCCGCTTCTGCACCTTGCAGGGCCGTAACGAAGTGCCGGACACGCTGGACGCCCGCATCGTCACCGACGCCCGTCCGCTGTTCGACGAAGGCGAAAAGATGCAGTTGGCCTACAACGTGCGCAACACGCACCGCGCCATCGGCACAAGGTTGTCGTCGATGATTACCCGCAAGTTCGGCATGGACGGGCTGCAACCCGGCCACATCACCTTGCGGCTGCGCGGCACGGCGGGGCAGTCCCTGGGCGCCT
This sequence comes from uncultured Azospirillum sp., assembly GCA_937960755.1. Classification (GTDB taxonomy): domain Bacteria; phylum Pseudomonadota; class Alphaproteobacteria; order Azospirillales; family Azospirillaceae; genus Azospirillum. The sequence goes on along the minus strand of CALGOL010000089.1, from coordinate 2,192 downwards.
TTGCAGTGCAGGGCATGAAGATCGAAGTCTATGGCGACGCCAACGACTACGTCGGCAAGGGCTTGTCTGGCGGCACTATTGTCGTGCGGCCCAGCCCGTCCAGCCCGCTGGAGACCAACAAGAACGCCATCATCGGCAACACGGTGCTGTACGGCGCCACGGCGGGCAAGCTGTTCGCCGCCGGTCTGGCGGGCGAGCGCTTCGCGGTGCGCAACTCCGGCGCCACGGTGGTGATCGAAGGCTGCGGCTCTAACGGCTGCGAATACATGACCGGCGGCACGGCGGTTATTCTGGGCGCGGTCGGCGACAACTTCGGCGCCGGCATGACCGGGGGCATGGCGTACGTCTATGACGAAGACGACAGCTTCCCGATCAAGGTCAACAATGAAAGCGTGGTCTTCCAGCGCATCGCGGTTCCGCATTACGAAGCGGCGCTGCGGGCGTTGATTGAAGAGCACGTCGCCGAAACCCAGAGCCGTTTCGCCGAAGAACTGTTAAACGCTTGGGAGCGCACCTTGTCGAAGATCTGGCAGGTTGTGCCGAAGGAAATGCTCAACCGTCTGGCGGTGCCGGTGGTTCCGGCCGCGGCCGTGGCGGCGGAGTAATACTTAGAGAACCAATTTCCCTAAACGTTGAACTTATACCAATCTCCCTAAATATTAACCTTCGTCCCCCCCGCGCAGGCGGGGGTCCACCTCATCAGCTAAGTGGTTGAGGAGGCGGATTCCCGCCTGCGCGGGAACGACGAAAAAAGGCGAAGCTGCTGAGATGTGTGAATGCCGCCGCCTTGGGGGCAGGGTTATTTTCCTATACCCGGCCGCCCAGCCAGTCAGGCCGCTGGGGCGACTGTGTCGGTTATATGAGCGGGCGGCGGAAAGGCCGGCGTCACGCCGACGTGCCGGTTCCCTTGGCGGCGTCCTGAGCGGCCCATTGCTTCAAGCGGTCCTCGCGCTCGCGCAGGATTTTATCAATCGGCCGCTCTTCCTTCGCGCTGGCGGCGGCGTCGGCGCCCGCCACCTTGGGGATGAAATCCATCCGCCACGGTACTTCACTTTTGGTGTCGCGCGGCAGCACCGCCACCACCTGATACTCGCCGGGCTCCAGCTTAAACTTTTTGTTCAGCACGTCGAGCTGGCCGTTAGCGGCGCTCATGGTGTCGCCAGACGCCACCAGCTTGCCTTCTTTGGTCATGATCGACCAGCGGGTGTTGGGCAAAGAGACGTTGATGGCGAATTCGCCGCCCTGCGCCACCGTCAGGCCGTGCTTCTGCACGCCGTTGTCCTGGCCGGTCAGCGGGCGCGCGGTGGATTTGAGCGTGCCGCCAGCGGCGGTGAGCATGGGATTTTCGCGCGGCGTCACTTCTAAGTTATAGGCTCGGTTATTGACGCCCTTGTACTTCTGCTGAATGACCGCGGTGTATGTGCCGGGGCCGAGCTTCGCGTGGGCTTGGCCGATATCCGCGCCTGAGGAGGCGTCCGCCACCACTTCGTTCCGACTGTTCATAATTTTGACGGAAGTGTGGGTGTCGCTCATTTTAAAATTGAATTCGCCCGGCTTCGACACCGAGAAGCTTTGGTAAGCCGTGGACAAACCGCGGCTAAGCTCAGTGGTGGCGCCCTTGAGCTTGAACCAATTCGTCGTTGAGGCGTTCGGGATGGCGGTCATGGCTCCATTCTCCCGCAACCGGGCTTCCAATACGGGGGCTGCCGCATTGGAAAGAAATTAACGCTGGCGCCGATCACGCCGAGCGCGGGCTGGGACGGGTTTGGGGCGATTAAGCGCGGCGATCGCGGCGGCGCCCAGCAATCCGGCGATTAGAACAAGCTCCATGGAACTCCTCCCGAATACGCCGCCGCGTTCTTTTCCAGTCCGCACGGCGCGGCTTAAACTCCCTCTTCCGATACGATAAGATGATGACGCATCAACCGTGACGCAATAGTTAATGTATCGCGGCGGAAAAGATTAGCCGCCAAGAAAATAGCAGCGGGAGGACCGGCATGGCCGGTGAGCGGCGCGACAATAACCGGCTGACGTGGGCCTTGACGCTTTGCGTCGCGGCGCCTGCCGCCGCAGGGGTGATCGCCGCCTGGGCCGGTGCGCACGGCTTTATTCGTTTGCGCGGCGAATTGCAGCGGGTGGCGGACGGCGCTGCGGCGGCGCTGGTTCCGGCGACGCGGCTGATGCACGCGGCC
>CALGOL010000088.1 GCA_937960755.1 uncultured Azospirillum sp. | reverse complement strand
GGCGTCGGCGGCGGGCGATCTGGCGGAAGCGGCGCAAGAAGCCGCCAGTCTGAAGGCGGTGGCTTTGGCCGCTGCGCCCTTGCTGGCCGCGCCGTTTTTGCCGCTCCCGGCGCGCTTCGTCCTATCTTTGGCGAGCTCAATCGGCTTGTTTCGCCACGCCGCCGCAGATTATCGCGAAGCCGGCGTCACTTCCCATGTGCTGGAAGGGGCGGCGGTGGCGATTTCGCTGGCCCGATCCGATTTCGCCGCCGCCGACACCACCAATTTCATGTTGGCGCTGGGCGAGCATCTGGAAGAGAGCATCGCCCGGCGTTCCGACCACCTGTTGAAGCATCTGCTGCGGCCGGCGTGCGACGAGGTGTGGGTGCTGCGCGACGGGGCGGAGGTTTTGACGCCGGTGGCCGACGTTAAGGCCGGCGACGCGGTGGTCGTCGGCGTCGGCTCGGTGATCCCGGTGGACGGCACAGTTCTGAGCGGCGAAGCCACGGTCAACGAGGCCACGATGACCGGCGAAAGCGTTCCGGTGGTCAAAAGCCGCGGCGCTAAGGCGTTGTCCGGCACCATGGTCGAGGAAGGTCGGCTGACCATTTACGCCGAGCAGGTGGGGGCCAATACCGCCGCGTCCCGCATCGCGCAATATGTCGAACAATCCTTGACCGCCAAGAGCGAGGCGCAGTTGGCCGCTTCGCAGATGGCCGACCGGCTGGTGCCGACGGTGCTCAAGGTGGCGGCCGGGACGTTGCTGGTGTCCGGCGACTGGCGGCGGGCGGCGTCGGTGCTGCAAGCCGACTATTCCTGCGCGCTCAAGCTGGCGACGCCGGTGGCGTTCAAATCCGCTATGTACGGCGCCGGCCAAGCCGGGATGCTGGTCAAGGGGGCGGGGGCGTTGGAGCGGCTGGCGGAGGCTGACACTTTCGTCTTCGACAAGACCGGCACGCTGACCACCGGCAAGCTGCAAGTGACGGATTCGGTGGCCTTCGACACCGCCTATACGCCGCAAGACCTGATTGCGCTGGCGGCGTCGGTGGAGGAGCATTACTTCCACCCCATGGCGCTGGCGGTGGTCAACGCCGCCCGCGCGCTGGACGGCCGGCATTTCGATCATCAGGAAGTGCAATTCATCGTCGCCCATGGCGTCGCCAGCATCATCGACGGCAAGCGCATCGTCGTCGGCTCGCGCCACTTCGTCGAAGAAGATGAGGCGGTGCCGGTCAGTCCGGCGCAGCGCGCCGCGGCCGAAGAACTGCGCCAAGCCGGCAAGACGCTGCTTTACATCGCCTTCGGCGGCAAGCTGTTGGGTTTGCTGGGGCTGAAGGACGAGACCCGCGCCAACGCCGCTCGCGCCGTCGCCCGGCTGCGTGGTTTGGGGGCGCGGCGCATCGTCATGCTGACCGGCGATTGCCGTGAACGCGCCGTCGAACTGGCTGAACAACTGGGGCTGGACGAGGTTCACGCCGACCTGATGCCGCAGGATAAGGCGCGCATCATCGAAGACTTGAACCGCCGCGGCGGCCGGGTGGCCTTTGTCGGCGACGGGGTCAACGACGCGCCGGCCTTGGCGGGGGCGCATGTCGGCGTCGCCATGCAGAAAGGCGCCGACATCGCTCGGCTGACCGCCGACGTGGCGCTGCTGGAGGATGACGTTGAAAAAGTCGCCGACGCCAAGGAGATCGCCGACAACGTCATGCGGCTGATCGCTTCCAACTACCGCCTGACCGTGGGGGTGAACACCGGCATTCTCGCGGCGGCCGCCCTGGGCCTGCTGTCGCCGGCGGCGACGTCGGTGCTGCACAACGGCGCCACCATCGGCATTTTGCTGAACGCGCTGCGCCGCGGCCGTCCGGCGGCGGCGTAACCGAAAAAGCCGCCGCCCCAAAAACCACATGCGAGAACAGGCGGACTGGCGTTTTCGCTGCGACAGGCTATTTATCCCACAGGGCGGGTCCGATATAGAGTCGGACCTGAACTTTTTCGCGCGCCGATTTTTTCGAGAGGCGTCGGAGCGGGAGTTGGGCGCTGATGGACGGACGCATTGCTTACGACGGCGATTTCTACGCCTGGACGCAAGAGCAGGCGCGGCTGCTGCGCGAAGCGGCGCGCTTGCGCATCAATGCGCCGATCGACTGGGAACACATCGCCGAGGAGCTGGAGTGCATGGGCGACCAGATGAAAGACGCGGTCGCCGCGCATCTGGCGACGGTGATTGAACATCTGCTGAAGCTGGAGCATTCCCCCGATCCCTATCCCCGGCGCAAGTGGCGGGCCAGCGTCGCCAAGGCGCGCCGTCACATCGACCAGAAGCTGGAGCGCCAGCCGAGCCTGAAGTCCTGGCCCGCGGCCGCTCTGCCGACGGCGTGGCTTGACGGCCGTGACGACGCGTTGGCGGACGACAGCATTCCGGCGGGGGCTTTTCCCGAGGAATGCCCCTACACGTTGGCGCAACTGCGCGATCCGCAGTGGTTTCCCGCCAACCGGCATGGGCTGGAGTGAGGGCGATGGGCAAGCCGATCGCATATGACGAGGACGTCTATCTGTGGAGCGTCGAGCAGGCGGCGGCCCTGCGCCAAGCCGCCGCTTCCGGGACCAACCTGCCGGTCGATTGGGAGAACGTCGCCGAGGAGATCGAAAGCGTGGGGCGGTCGGAACTAAGCTCTGTTGAAAGTTGGCTGGTGCGGGTGATCGAACACCTGCTGAAGCTGGAGTATTCCCCGGCGTCCGATCCGCGGCGGGGGTGGCGTTCATCGGTGCGCGAACACCGCAGCCGGACGATCCGGGAACTGAAGGCCAGCCCCAGCCTACGGGGTAAAATCGATCTCGCCGACGTTTACTTTGACGGAAGGGACGCAGCGGCGGACGGTCTGGCTTATGACGGGCTTTCCGCCGACGTCTTGCCGGACGTCTGCCCGTGGACGCTGGAGCAACTGCTTGACCGAGCGTTTTTGCCGACCAACCGGCATGGGCTGGAGTAAGGGCGATGGGCAAGCCGATCTCATACGACGAGGACGTCTATCTGTGGAGCGTCGAGCAGGCGGCGGCCTTGCGTCAAGCCGCCGCTTCCGGGTCCAACTTGCCGGTTGATTGGGAGAACGTCGCCGAGGAGATCGAAAGCGTGGGGCGGTCGGAATTGCACGCGCTGGAAAGCGCGCTGATGCGGGTGATCGAACACCTGCTGAAGCTGGAGTATTCCCCGGCCATCGACCCGCGCGCCGGTTGGCGCAGCTCGGTGCTGAAGCATCGCATCCGCGCCGCCGCCGAGTTGGAGGACAGTCCGAGCCTGCGGGGACGGCTTCGGTCGGCGCGGGTCTATCGGGACGGGGTGAAACTTGCCGTCGACGGGTTGCGCCGGGACGGGATCGGGAGAGAGGCTTTGCCCGACGAATGTCCGTGGTCGTTAGAGCAATTGCTGAACGACGACTACTGGCCGTCCAACCGGCACGGGCTGGATTGACGCCGCGCATCTGATCGTTAAACAAACCTGAAAATATGTCGCCGCCTAAGGACCCATGATGCCCCACATTCTCGACACGCTTTCCGACCGCGTTCTCCTGTGCGACGGCGGGTTCGGCAGCCGCATTCAGACCCTCGACCTCGATGTCGAGCGCGACTTCTGGGGGCATGAGAACTGCACCGACATTCTGCCGCTGTCCCGCCCCGACATCGTCCGCGACATCCATAAGGGCTATTATGAAGCCGGCGCCGACATGGTGGAGACCGACACCTTCGGCGCCTCGCCGGTGACGCTGGGGGAATTCGGCATCGGCGACAAGGCGTTTGAGATCAACAAGCGCGCCTGCGAACTGGCGCGCGAAGCCGCCGACATGTTCAAGGCCGACGGCCGTCCGCGCTTCATCATCGGCTCCATCGGGCCCGGCACCAAGCTGCCCAGCCTGGGGCACATCGCCTATCAGGCGGCGGAAGACAGCTTTTACGTGCAGGCAACCGGGCTGATCGCCGGCGGGGCCGACGCCGTGCTGATCGAAACCTGCCAGGACCCGTTGCAGATCAAGGCCGCCGTCAACGGCGCCAAGCGCGCCCGCAAGGAAGCCGGAACCGACCTGCCGATCTTCGTGCAAGTGACGGTGGAAACCACCGGCACGCTGCTGGTGGGTTCCGACATCGCCGCCGCGGCGACCATCATCGAAGCGATGGACGTCAACGGGCTGGGGCTGAACTGCGCCACCGGCCCCTTGGAGATGTCGGAACACGTCAAATGGCTGACGCAGAACTGGCCGGGCTTCGTGTCGGTGCAACCCAACGCCGGCTTGCCCGAACTGGTGGACGGCAAGACCCACTATCCCTTGCGCGCCGAAGACTTCGCCACCTGGCTGGAGCGCTTCGTTTCGGAAGACGGCGTGAACTTGGTGGGCGGCTGCTGCGGCACCAACATTCCGCACATCGCCGCCGCGCACCAGATGCTGGCCAAGCTGGCCCCGGCGGGGTCGCATCGGCCGCACCCCAAGGCGCGTACGGTGCATTGGGTTCCGGCGGTGGCGTCGCTCTACAGCCAGCAAACCTTGCGGCAGGAAAACGCCTTCTTCGCCATCGGCGAACGCTGCAACGCCAACGGCTCGAAGAAATGGCGCGAGTTGCAGGCGGCGGGCGACTGGGACGGCTGCGTCGACATGGCGCGCGAACAGGTCAAAGAAGGCAGCCACTCGCTGGACGTCTGCACCGCCTTCGTCGGCCGCGACGAAGTGAAGGAAATGAACGCGGTGATCGAACGCTTCGCCGGCTCGGTCAACGCGCCCCTGGTGATCGATTCCACCGAATACGGCGTGCTGGAGCAGGCGTTGCAGCGCTACGGCGGCAAGGCGATTCTCAACTCCATCAACTTCGAAGACGGCGAAGAACCGGCCAATAAGCGGCTTGAACTGGCCAAGCGCTTTGGCGCCGCGGTGGTGGCGCTGACCATCGACGAAGAAGGCATGGCCAAGACGGCGGACGCCAAGCTGCGCATCGCCAAGCGCCTGTACGCGCTGGCGGTGGACACGTACGGCCTGAAGCCGCACGATCTGCTGTTCGATCCCTTGACCTTCACCATCGCCACCGGCAACGAGGACGACCGCCGGCTGGCGATCGAAACCCTGGACGGCATCGAGGCGATTGCGCGGGAAATGCCCGACTGCCAGATCATTCTTGGCCTGTCCAACGTCTCTTTCGGCTTGAACGCCGCGGCGCGCCATGTGCTGAACTCGGTCTTCCTCGACCACGCCGTCAAGCGCGGCATGACCGGGGCCATCGTGCACGTCTCCAAGATCATGCCGCTGCATTTGATCCCGGAAAACGAGGTCAAGGTGGCGGAAGACTTGATCTTCGACCGCCGCGCCGCAGGCTACGACCCGCTGCAAGCCTTTATCGCGCTGTTCGAAGGCCGCAAGGCGACCGACGCCAAGAAAAAGACGCGGCCGGAAACCATTGAAGAAGTGCTGAAGGTGCGCATCGTCGACGGCGACCGCACCGGGCTGGAAGATGATCTAAAAACCGCGCTGGAAAAGTATCAACCGCTGGAGATCATCAATAACCTGCTGCTGGAAGGCATGAAGACGGTGGGCGAGCTGTTCGGCGCCGGCAAAATGCAATTGCCGTTCGTCTTGCAGTCGGCCGAAACCATGAAGGCCGCCGTGGCGTTCCTTGAACCCTTGATGGAAAAGATCGACGGTCAGCAGAAAGGCACGCTGGTGCTGGCGACGGTGAAGGGCGACGTCCACGACATCGGCAAGAACCTGGTGGACATCATCTTGACCAACAACGGCTACAAGGTGGTCAACCTGGGCATCAAGCAGCCGATCAACGCGATTATCGAAGCGGTGAAGCAGCATAAAGCCGACGCGGTGGGCATGTCCGGCCTGCTGGTGAAATCCACCGTCATCATGCGCGAAAATCTTGAAGAGATGACCCGCGCCGGGCTGGAGGCGCCGGTGCTGCTGGGGGGCGCCGCGCTCACCCGCGGCTATGTCGAGGAGGATTGCGTGCGCGCGTACGGCTGCGGCCGGGTGGCGTACGCCTCCGACGCTTTCGACGGCTTGACCTTGATGGATCAGGTGATGGACGGTCGTTTCGACGCTCAGCTCAAGCTGCAACAGGCCAAGCGTCAAGGCCGCGCCACCAACAAGCGCCGTACGCTGGGGCAAGCCGCCTCGGCCTTGCC
>CALGOL010000087.1 GCA_937960755.1 uncultured Azospirillum sp. | reverse complement strand
GCACCCGGCGGGCGCGGCCCACCGCCTCCCGCCCCGCCGCGGTCAGCAGCACTTGGCGCTGGGTGCGCTCCACCAGCACCGCGCCGAGTAAATCCTCCAACTGTTGTATTTGCGCCGACAGGCTGGGCTGGCTGACGTGGCAGCGCGCCGCCGCCTTGCCGAAATGCAAGGTGTCGGCCAAGGACACCAGATAGCGCAACTGGCGCAGCGTCACGGCTTCGATCATCGGCGGGGTCCGGCGGGCTCAATTTTGCGAATGACATCTGTTCGCAGTTGAGAGAGCCATAGCCCCGCCGGCTTGGCAAGCTAAAACATTATTTCTCGAACGACTTTACCGCATGGGCGTTCAGTTGGCGCCAAGACCGGCGGAACCAAAGCCGGCGGCGGCGAAGCCCATGGCGCCATAGCCCAGCGCCCACAGCCCAAAGGCGCCTAACGCCACGCCGGTGCAGGTGTTGAGCGCCACCAGCCCGCGGTCGGAAATGCGGTGGCGCATGGCGGCGACGCCGGACGATAGCGCCAGCCACCACGACGAGGAGCCCAAAAACACCCCGAACACCAGAACGCAGGCGTCGGCGAACTCCAGCCCGCCCAGGCCGAAGGCGGCGAAGATGGCGATAAAGGCCATGATGGTGGCGGGGTTGGTCAAGGTCAGCGTCAGCCCGGTCATGAAGCCGGCCAAACCGTCGGCGGCGTCGGGGGCGGCGGCGGCTTCGGCTTCTTCCGCCGCCGGGCGCTGCATGAAAGTGCGATAAGCCACCACCAGCAGCACCACGCCGCCGATGACCTGAAAGAAACGCTCGTTGCCTTGCAGGAAGTCGATGGCCGCCGAGACGCCGAACGCCGCCAGCGCGCCATAGACGGTGTCGGCCATGGCGGCGCCCATGCCGGTGGCGAAGCCCATCATCGGCCCGTGCTCCAGCGTGCGGCGGATGCACAGCAGGCCGATGGGGCCGACCGGCGCGGCGATCGCCACCCCCAGCGCCAACCCCTTCAACAGCAGCCACAATTCATCCAGCAATGCATCCTCCTGAACAGGCGGCGGCGGTTGGCCTTCACAACGGCGCATAGGGCGCGGGACGGGCGGCCTTGTCAACGCGCCTTGTCGATTCGGCGGCGGCGCAGCATAATCCGCCGCCCCGCGCCGCGAAAGATTTATGACCAAATTATGACGAACACCGCCGGACCAAACCCGCCCGCCCATCGCCTTTCCGTGGCGCCGATGATGGAATGGACCGACCGGCATTGCCGGTATTTCCACCGGCTGCTCACCCGCCGCACGTTGCTTTACACCGAAATGGTCACGGCGGCGGCGATTCGGCACGGCGACCGCGACCGGCTGCTGGGCTTTGACCCCGCCGAGCACCCGGTCGCCTTGCAATTGGGCGGCTCCGACCCGGAAATGCTGGCGCAAGCGGCGCGAATCGGCGCCGATTACGGCTATGACGAAATTAACCTCAACGTCGGCTGCCCCAGCGACCGGGTGCAGTCGGGGCGTTTCGGCGCCTGTCTGATGGCCGAGCCCGACTTGGTGGCGCGCTGCTGCGCCGCCATGCGGGAAGCGGTCGCCGACCGGGTTCCGGTCACCGTCAAGTGCCGCATCGCCATCGACGAGATGGCGGAATGGCCGACGCTGTCAGGCTTCGTCGCCGCGGTGTCGGCGACCGCCGGGGTGCGGCGCTTCATCGTCCACGCCCGCAAGGCGTGGCTGAAGGGCTTGAGCCCGAAGGAAAACCGCAGCGTGCCGCCGTTGCGCTACGAGCTGGTGCATCGGCTGAAGGCGGAACGGCCCGATCTGGATATCTCCATCAACGGCGGGATTGCGACGCTGGACGCCGCCCTACCCCATTTGGACGATCTGGACGGGGTGATGATCGGCCGAGCGGCGTACGAGACGCCGGAAATCCTCGCCGGCGCCGACCGCCGCGTCTACGGCGAGGCTGATGCGCGAACCGCCGATTCCCATGAGGTGGTGCGCGCCATGGCCGATTACGCCGAAGGCCGGCTGGCGGCGGGGGCGCCGTTGTCGGCGATCACCAAGCACATGCTGGGTTTGTTCCAAGGTCGGCCGGGGGCGCGGGCGTGGCGCCGCCATATTTCGGAAAACGCCCATTTGCCGGGGGCCGGGCCGCAAATCCTGCTCGACGCCGCCGCCAAAGTGCGGGGCTGAACGTTCTTCCTCGTCGATGCGGCCCCGTCGATGCGGCCCCGTTGATGCGGCGTCTCCACACCTGTGGATAAATTTGGAACAAAGAACGAACTTGCGCTTGACGGACCCTATTTGTTCTGTAATCGTTTCCTTACAGCCGACGAGAACGCTGGGTGAAAATCTCAGCATGAACCGCGGCGCCGGATCGATTTTCAGCCAAGGGGAAACGTCATGCCGCTGCTGCGCTTCTTGAGCGAAATGCTAAGCTTCACTGTTTTGATCGGCCTGCTGTACGCCTGGGCGGCGTTTGGCCCGACATTGTTGTTCTGGCCGACGCCGGCATAAAAAAAGCCGGCCCTCCCCTTTAAGGGAAGGCCGGCGCAATGTTTGGGTCGGAACTGGGCTTCAGAACAACCGCGCTAAGGACCTGATCCCTCTCCCCCCTGGGGAGAGGGTGGAGGCGAAGCCTCCGGGTGAGGGGGCGTACGGTCGGCAGACCGGAAAAAGTCGTGAATTGGCGAGGTTTTCCCCCTCACCCAACCCTCTCCCCAGGGGGGAGAGGGCCTTTACGCCGTGTCAAGCGGTGACCCTGGGTTGGCTTACGCCGCCGCGGCTTCGGCCGGAACCATGCGGATCAGGTGGTCGAAGGCCGACAAGGCCGCCGTCGCCCCCGCCCCCATGGCGATGACGATTTGCTTATAGGGAACCGTGGTGGCGTCGCCGGCGGCGAAGACGCCCGGCGCCGAGGTCTGACCCTTGGCGTCGATTTCAATCTCGCCGCGCGGCGACAAAGCCAGCGTTCCCTTCAGCCATTCGGTGTTGGGAACCAAGCCGATCTGGACGAAAATCCCGTCCAGCGGCAACAGCTTGACCTCGCCGCTGTTGCGGTCCTTGTAGGAAAGACCGGTGACTTTGGCGCCGTCGCCCTGCACTTCCGTGGTCAGCGCCGACACGATAATGTCAACGTTGGGCAAGGAGCGCAGCTTGTTCTGCAACACCGCGTCGGCGCGCAATTGGCTGTCGAATTCGATCAGCGTGACGTGCGCCACCACGCCAGCCAAGTCGATGGCCGCTTCAACGCCGGAGTTGCCGCCGCCGATCACCGCGACGCGCTTGCCCTTGAACAGCGGGCCGTCGCAGTGCGGGCAATAGGCCACGCCCTTGTTGCGGTATTCGTTTTCGCCCGGAACGCCCATCTGCCGCCAGCGGGCGCCGGTGGACAGAATGACGGTCTTGGCCTTCAGGCTGGCGCCGTTGGCCAGCACCACTTCGGTCAAGCCGCCGGGCTGGGCGGCTGGGATCAGCTTTTCCGCCTTTTGCAGGTTCATCACGTCCACGCCGTATTCCTTGACGTGGGCTTCCAACGCGGCGGCCAGCTTCGGCCCTTCGGTGTGGGAGACCGAGATGAAGTTTTCGATGCCCATGGTGTCCAGCACCTGCCCGCCGAAGCGTTCGGCGGCGACGCCGGTGTTGATGCCCTTGCGGGCGGCGTAAATCGCGGCCGCGGCGCCGGCGGGGCCGCCGCCAATCACCAGCACGTCAAAAACGCCCTTGCCCTTGATCTTTTCCGCGGCGCGCGCCTCGGCGCCGGTGTCCAGCTTGGCGAGGATCTGCTCCAGCCCCATGCGGCCTTGGGCGAAGGGCTGGCCATTCAGATAGACCGACGGCACCGCCATCACTTGGCGCTGAGTCACTTCGTCTTGGAACAGCGCGCCGTCGATGGCGACATGCTTGATGCGCGGGTTGAGCGCCGCCATCACGTTCAGCGCCTGCACCACATCGGGGCAGTTCTGGCACGACAAGGAGAAGTAGGTTTCAAACAGATAGTCGCCGTCCAGCGCCTTGATCTGCGCAATAACCTCGTCCGATTCCTTGGGCGGGTGGCCGCCGACTTGCAGCAGGGCCAGGATCAGCGAATTGAATTCGTGCCCCATGGGCAGGCCGGCGAACGTCACGGCGACATCCGAATCGGCGCGGCGGATGGTGAAGGATGGCTTGCGCGCGTCGTCGCCGCGGGAAACGGTGATCTTGTTCGATTGAGCGGCGACGTCGTCCAGCAACGCTTGCATCTCTTTCGACTTGGCGCCGTCGTCCAGCGAGGCGACCAGTTCGATGGGCTGCTTGATACGCTCGAAATAGGCTTTCAATTGGCCTTTGACGCCTTCATCCAACATGGCGGATTCTCCGGTTTGAATTGTTGTTGTTGGTTGATTGGATCGAGGCGGCGTCCGGCGGGGCCTTCCCCGGCCCCCCGCCAAGCCTACGGCATTCACTGACCTTGCAGTTCATTGATTTCCTTTTACTTTACCGCGTCACCCCTTTGATAAGCCGGGGTCCAGAGCAATTCGGACAAGTATCTGAAAAGGCTGGATTCCGGCCTTCGCCGGAATGACGGAGTAAGGTTAAGGGAACCGTCAAAACCGCGGATGCGTAAATTCCCGTAGGCGCGAGGCGGCGGAACCTGGGAAGGCCGTCACGTCAACGCGCGCTTAGATCTTGCCGACCAGATCCAGCGACGGGGCGAGGGTCTTTTGACCTTCTTCCCACTTGGCCGGGCAGACTTCGCCCGGATGGGCGGCGACGTACTGGGCGGCCTTGACCTTGCGCAGCAGTTCGGTGGCGGAGCGGCCGACGCCGCCGGCGTTGATTTCGACGATCTGGATCTTGCCGGCCGGATCGACGACGAAAGTGCCGCGGTCGGCGAGGCCGACTTCTTCGATCATGACGTCAAAGTTGCGGGTGATCGCGCCGGTCGGGTCGCCGATCATGGTGTATTCGATCTTGCCGATGGCCGGCGAAGTGTCGTGCCAAGCCTTGTGGCAGAAATGGGTGTCGGTGGACACGGCGTAGATTTCGACGCCGAGCTGCTGGAAAGCGCCATAGTTGTCGGCCAGATCTTCCAGTTCCGTCGGGCAAACAAAAGTGAAGTCGGCCGGGTAGAAGAACACGACGGACCACTTCCCCTTGAGGTCCGCATCGGTCACTTCAATGAACTTGCCGTTCTTGAAGGCGGTGGCTTTGAACGGCTTCACTTCGGTGTTAATCAAGGACATCTCTGCACTCCGAAAGATGATTATGGGATCCGAAAACTCTACCGGTTTCTTCTCCGGTTGGGAGGGCGGCTTTTCGTCGCCGCCCGTCCTTTCGCAGTGCAAGGTAAGTGGAACCGATGTTCAATAAAAGCAAAAAATTCAAATCGCTTTGATCGGAAAAAACGATTATGTTGGATGCATGAAGCCTTTGCCCACCTTGCGCCAACTGCGCTACCTCGTCGCGGTGGTCGACCGCGGCCATTTCGGCCGGGCGGCGGAAAGCTGTCTGGTCAGCCAATCCACCCTCAGCGCCGCCATTCAAGAACTGGAGGATTTGCTGGGCGCCCGCCTGTTGGAGCGCGGCAAGCGCGCCGTCATGCCGACGCCGTTAGGGCGCGACGTCGCCGACCGGGCGCGAGCGCTGCTGAAGGACGCCGAAGATTTGGTCGATATGGCGCAAGCCGCCGCCGACCCGATGAACGGGCCGCTGCGGCTGGGGGTGATTCCCACCATCGGGCCGTTTTTGATTCCCCGCGTCATGCCGGATTTGCGCGCCGCTTTTCCCAATCTGAAGCTTTACTTGCGGGAGGATCAGACGGCGCGGCTGCTGGAGCGGCTGGAATCGGGCGATCTCGACGCGGCGATTCTCGCCCTGCCCTACCCGATCTCCGACATGGAGAGCCAGGAGTTCGCCGACGATCCGTTCTGGGTGGTGTGTCCGCCCGATCATCGGCTGTGCGGCGACGCCATCGCCGCCCCCGCCGACGTGGCGATGGAGGAGTTGTTGTTGCTGGAGGACGGTCATTGCCTGCGCGAACACGCGCTGTCGGCCTGCGCGCTGGACGGCCCCCCGCGCAACGCGACTTTCCAAGGCACCAGCCTGCACACGCTGGTGCAGATGGTGGCCAACGGGCTGGGCGTGACGCTGCTGCCGCAGATGGCGCTCAACGCCGGCATGCTGCGCGGGCTGGCA
>CALGOL010000086.1 GCA_937960755.1 uncultured Azospirillum sp. | reverse complement strand
GGGCTGACGTGACCAGCCGCTATCGCGGGGCGCAAGGCTTGGACCCGGAGTTCATCAAGCAATTGGAAAAAGAATTCGGCTTCGACAAGCCGATGCATGAACGCTTTTTCCTGATGATGAAGAACTACTTGGTCTTTGATTTCGGCAACAGCTATTTCCGCGACACGCGCGTCGTTGATCTGGTGCTGGAAAAAATGCCGGTGTCGATATCGCTGGGGCTCTGGACCACGCTGCTGACCTATCTGGTCTCCATACCGCTCGGCATCCGCAAAGCGGTGAAGGACGGCACGCCGTTCGACGTCTGGTCGTCGGCGGTGGTGATCGTCGGCTACGCCATCCCCAGCTTTCTCTTCGCGGTGCTGTTGATCGTGGTGTTCGCCGGCGGGCGTTATTTCGATCTGTTTCCGTTGCGCGGGCTGGTGTCAGACAACTGGGGCGACCTGCCATGGTGGAAGCAAATCCTGGATTACTTCTGGCACATCACCTTGCCGGTGACGGCGATGGTGATCGGCGGCTTCGCTGGCCTGACCATGCTGACCAAGAACTCGTTTCTTGATGAAATCTCCAAGCAATATGTGGTGACGGCCAGGGCCAAGGGGCTGACGGAGAATCAGGTGCTTTACGGCCATGTCTTCCGCAACGCCATGCTGATCGTCATCGCCGGTTTTCCCGGCGCCTTCATCTCCATCCTGTTCACCGGGGCGATGCTGATCGAAGTCATCTTCTCGCTGGACGGTCTGGGACTGCTGGGGTTCGAAGCCGCCATCAACCGCGATTATCCGGTAATGTTCGGCACGCTGTACTTCTTCACCCTGATGGGCTTGCTGATGAACTTGCTCGGCGACGTGATGTATGTGGTGGTCGATCCGCGCATCGACTTTGACGCAAGGCAGGTTTAAATCATGGCGCTATCGCCGCTGACCCGCCGCCGCCTCGCCAACTTCCGCGCCAATCGTCGCGGCTGGTGGAGCCTATGGATTTTCTCCATTCTCTTCCTGGTCACCCTGTTCGCCGAATTCATCGCCAATGATCGGCCGCTGGTGGCGCATTACAAGGGCGAGTTTTACTTTCCGGTGGTGGTGGACTACACCGAAACCGTCTTCGGCGGCGAGTTTGAAACCGCGGCCGATTATCGCGATCCCTATATCAAAGATTTGATCGAAGCCGACGGCTGGATGATCTGGCCGCCGATCCGCTACGGCTACCGCACCATCAATTACAACTTGCCGGTCCCCGCCCCGGCCCCGCCTTCGGCCGAAAACTGGCTTGGCACCGACGATCAGGGCCGCGACGTCGCGGCGCGACTGATTTACGGCTTTCGCATTTCGGTGTTGTTCGGGCTGACGCTAACCGTGCTGTCGTCGATCATCGGCGTGGCGGCCGGCGCGGTGCAAGGCTACTTCGGCGGACTGACCGATTTGCTGTTCCAGCGCTTTATCGAGATTTGGTCCGGCCTGCCGACGCTGTTCTTGCTGATTATCTTGTCGTCAGTGGTGACGCCGAATTTCTGGTGGCTGCTGGGCTTGCTGTTATTGTTCTCCTGGATGTCGCTGGTGGGCGTGGTGCGGGCGGAGTTCCTGCGCGCCCGCAACTTCGATTACGTCCGCGCCGCCAAGGCGCTGGGGGCCGGCGACGGGCTGGTGATGTTCCGCCATGTGCTGCCCAACGCCATGGTGGCGACCATCACCTTTTTGCCCTTCATCCTCAACGGCTCAATCACCACCTTGACGGCGCTGGACTTCTTGGGCTTCGGCCTGCCGCCGGGCTCGCCGTCGCTGGGTGAATTGCTGGCGCAGGGCAAAGCCAACCTGCAAGCGCCATGGCTGGGCCTGACGGCGTTCTTCGTGCTGGCGATCATGCTGAGCTTGTTGATTTTTATTGGCGAAGCGGTGCGCGACGCCTTCGACCCGCGCAAGTCCCTGGGCGGGGGGAGATGACATGACGGCGCCTAACATGACGGCCCCATTGCTGGAAATCACTGATCTCGACCTGCATTTTGGCGACTTCGCCGCGGTCAAGGGCGCCTCGTTCACCATTCATAAGGGCGAAACCCTGGCGCTGGTGGGCGAATCCGGCTCCGGCAAATCGATGACCGCGCTGTCCATCCTGCAACTGGCCCCGCCGGCGGCGTCTTACGGCGACCAGTCCTCCATCCGCTTCAACGGTCAGGAGTTGGTGCGGGCGGACGAGCCGACGCTGCGCGCCATCCGCGGCGACCGCATCGCCATGATCTTTCAAGAGCCGATGACCTCGCTCAACCCGCTGCACACCATTGAGCGGCAGGTGAATGAGACCTTGATCCTGCACAAGGGCTTGTCGACGGCGCAAGCCCGCGCCCGCACGCTGGAGCTGCTCAATCTGGTGGGCATTCCTAATGCCGAACAGCGGCTGGGGGCCTATCCGCACGAGCTGTCGGGCGGGCAGCGTCAGCGCGTCATGATCGCCATGGCGCTGGCGAACGAGCCCGACCTGTTGATCGCCGACGAGCCCACCACCGCGCTCGACGTCACCATTCAGGCGCAAATCCTCAAGCTGCTGAAGGACTTGCAGGCGCGCTTCGGCATGGCGCTGCTGCTCATCACCCATGATCTCGGCATCGTGCGCAAGATGGCCGACCGGGTGTGCGTGATGAAAAACGGCGAAATCGTCGAAGCCGCCCCGGCGGCGCAACTTTTCTCAGCCCCCCAACACGCCTACACGCAAATGCTGCTGTCGGCCGAGCCAAAGGGATGCGCCATCCCGGCCGACCCCGCCGCCCCGGTCGTCATGGCCGCCGACGACGTCAAGGTGTGGTTCCCGATCAAGAAAGGCTTCCTGCGCCGCACTGCCGGCTACGTCAAGGCGGTGGACGGGGTGTCGCTGGAGGTGCGCGCCGGTCAAACCCTTGGCGTAGTGGGAGAATCCGGTTCAGGCAAGACAACGCTGGGGCTGGCGCTGTTGCGCTTGCTGGGCTCGCAAGGGGCCATTCGCTTCGACGGTCGCGACATTCAGGGCATCGACGCAAAAAGTTTACGGCCGTTGCGCCGACAAATGCAGGTGGTGTTTCAAGACCCCTACGGCAGCCTGTCCCCCCGCATGACGGTGGGCGACATCGTCGCCGAAGGGCTGGAGATTCACCGCATCGGCACGGCCAAGGAACGGGCGGCGGCGGCGGCCAAAGCGCTGGAGGAAGTGGGCCTGGACGCCGGCGCCCGCCACCGTTACCCGCACGAGTTTTCCGGCGGCCAACGCCAGCGCATCTCCATCGCCCGCGCCCTGGCGCTGAAACCGCGCTTTATCGTGCTGGACGAGCCGACGTCGGCGCTCGACATGTCGGTTCAGGCGCAAATCGTTGATTTGCTGCGGGATTTGCAGGCGCGTCATGGTCTGGCCTACATGTTCATCAGCCATGACTTGCGGGTGGTGCGGGCCTTGTCCACCCATGTGCTGGTGATGAAAGACGGCCGTATCGTCGAGCAGGGGGCCGCCCAGGATATCTTTGAACGCCCGACCCAGCCCTACACCAAGGCGCTGCTGGCCGCGGCGCTCAATCTGGAAACCGACGGGGCGAACGCGACGCGGATGTAAAGCCGCTCGCCGCCGCTCAAAAGAACTCCAGCCGCACGGCGAACATCTTTTCCACCTTTTTGACGTGCTCGACCGCCGCCAGAATAATCACCCGGTCGCGCGGCTTAATCACCGTGTTGGGGCGGGGAATGATGACGTCGTCGCCACGCACCACGGCGCCGACGATGACTTCCGCCGGCAAATCAATATCCTTCAGCGGCATATTGACCACCGCCGACGTCTCCAGCGCCTCCAACTCGATCAGCTCGGCGAAGCCCTCCCGCAGGCTGTGCACTGACCGGATGCGGCCGCGCCGCACGTGCTGGAGGATGGTGGAAACCGTGATGCCGCGCGGGCTGACGATGGCGTCAATGCCCAACGGCGTCACCAGCGACGAATAAGCCGTCTTGTTAATCAGCGTGATCGCCCGCTTGCAGCCGTAGCGCTTGGCCAGCAGCGACGCCAGAATATTGCCTTCGTCATCGTTGGTGACCGCAACCACCGCTTCCGAGGTTCGAACCCCGGCCTCCTCCAAAATCTCCGAATCCAGCCCGTCGCCGTGCAGCACGATGGTGCGATTAAGCCGCTGCGCCACGTATTGGGCGCGGGTGCGGTTGGATTCGATCATGCGGGCGGAGACATGGGGATGCTTGGCCTCCAGCTCCTCCGCCAGGAACAAGCCGATATTGCCGCCGCCCAGAATGACGATGCGCCGCGCCTCGCCTTCTTCATGGCCGAACGCGCTCATGGCGCGTTGCAAATGCCGCACGTCGCAGACGAAATACACTTCGTCGCCGGGGAGCATCTGATCGTTGCCGCTGGGGATGATCGGCCGGTCGTTGCGGATGATGGCGACGACTTCCAGATTGAGGTCGGGAAACAATCCAGTCAACTGCCGCAGCGGCGTGTGAATGATCGGGCAGTTTTCGGTGCACAGCACCCCGACCGCGCGCACCTTGCCGTCCGCCAGCTTAATCATGTCAAGCGCGCCCGGAGCTTGCAGCCGGCGGGCGATGGCCCGCGCCACTTCGATTTCCGGCGAAATAATCACGTCGATGGGCAGATGTTCGCGGCTGAACAGGTCGGCCCAGATCGGATTAAGATAGCTCTGCGCCCGCACGCGAGCGATCTTGGTCGGCACGTTGAACAGCGCGCTCGCCACCTGACAGGAAATCATATTGATTTCGTCGATATGGGTGACGGCGATCACCATATCCGCTTCCGACGCCCCCGCCGCCTCCAGCACGTCGGGGTGGGAGGCGTGTCCCACCATCGCCTGCACATCTAGCGTGTCGTGAATGCGCTGGATCAGTTCGGGGGACTGATCGATGACGGTGACGTTATTGCCTTCGGACGCCAGATAGCGGGCGATGTTGGAACCGACTTGGCCGGCCCCGCAAACAATGACTTTCATGACGCCTCTTGGCGTGGGAGAGCGAAACGCCAAGCGGTCATAACACCTTTGCCCTATTCTCTTCCAGCCTGCCGGCGTCCCGCCGCCATCTCCGCCGCCATGTCGAGGGCGGCGAGGAAGCTGGCCGGGTTCGCTCGTCCGGTCCCGGCGAGATTAAGCGCCGTGCCGTGATCGGGCGAGGTGCGCACGAACGGCAGGCCGAGCGTAATATTGACGCCGCTGTCAAAAGCGATGGTTTTCAGCGGGATAAGTCCCTGGTCATGGTGCATGCACACCACGGCGTCATAGCGCGCCCGCGCCGCCGGATGGAACAGCGTGTCGGCGGGAAACGGCCCTTCGGCGTCGACGCCCATGGCGCGCAACGCAGCGACGGCCGGCGCAATGAGGCGGATCTCCTCATCGCCCATCGTCCCGTCTTCGCCGGCATGGGGGTTGAGCGCGGCCACCGCCAGTCGCGGTTTAGGGGACGCGAAGTCGCGCGCCAGCGCTTCCGCCGCGGCGCGCGCGACATGAATGATCGACTCGGTGGTCAATTGTTCCACCGCCTGACGCAGAGATAAGTGAATGGTCGCCAGCACCACCCGCAAGCCGCCGCCCGCCAGCATCATCACCGGCGGCTCGCGCAGGCCCGCCAGCGCCGCCAGATGCTCGGTATGACCGGGATGCTCGAACCCGGCGGCGTAGAGCGCGCTTTTTTGAATCGGGTTGGTGACGACGGCGGCCGCCTTGCCGGCGCGGGTCAGCGCCACCGCCTGATTGATGCTGGAAATCACCGCGGCGCCGTTCGCCGGATCGGGTTTGCCGGGGGTCGCCAGAATCCGCGCGCCCAGCGGCAGCACCGGCAAGGCGTCGCCGAACACCCGCAAGGCGTCTTGCGGCGCGGCGATCTTCACCACCGGGACCGGCCACCCCAGCGCCGCCGCCAGTTCGCGCAAACGTTCCGGGTCGTCGATCACGAAGAAGGCCGGGCCGTCCTCCCGCCGCAGTCGCCATGCGCTGAGCGTCAGTTCGCCGCCGATGCCGGCGGGCTCCCCCATGGTGACGGCGAGAGGCGGCGACCCGCGCATCGACGATCTCCCGTTAGCGGATTTCGATGAAGGCGGCGCGGCGCAGGTCGCGCAGATAGCGACGCGACAGGCTTTCCGCCCGCTGATTGAGGATGTCGGCCTCGACTTCTGCGCGGGACGGCACGCCAAC
>CALGOL010000085.1 GCA_937960755.1 uncultured Azospirillum sp. | reverse complement strand
CCGCGCCACAACGCGAAGGCTTCGGTATCGAACAGGCCGTTGCGCACGGCGACGACCCTGGCGTTGTCGGCGCGACCGGCCAGGGTTTCCGCCAGCCAAGGGGCGGTGTGAAAATCCGACGGGCTGGGGGTGAAGACGTTGATGAAGACGACCTTATGATTGAGCATGGCGGCGCTGGCGGCGAATTCGCGCACCGCTTCTTGCGGATTGGCGGCGCCCATCAGCACGGCGATATCGGACCGAAAGCCGGCGGGCAGATCGTGCAGCATGACGTCCGCCCCCGGCAGCGCCATGCTGTTCAGCAGCAGATCGCGCCCTAAGCGGCGGTCGCGCGCGTCGTAAGGCATGCAACTGCGCCGCGGGTCCTGTTTTTCCAGCGGCAGCGCTTTGCCTTGGGCGTCGGCCGCGCGAAAAATCTTGAACAGGCTGCGCGCCAGCCAATCGCCGTCGAACAGCGCCGCACGCAGGCCGAGCAGCCGATAAAGGTCGGCCAACGCCCGCGCCCATGTCGACTTGCCGGTGCCGCCCTTGTCGCCCACCACGCAAACGATCGTCGCCATCGGATCACGCCTCCCCACCGTTGCCGCAATCTGGCAAAAGCGCTAACCAATCACAAGGGAATGCTGAACGACGGCGGTGAGCGGTGCGTGTGAGGACGGCGGGCAAAAGGGTGCTGAATTATCGCCGGCCGCAGCCGCGGGTGCGCTGGAGCCGCCGTCTGTTGCTCACTCTGTTCCTCGCGAGCATCGGCTGGCTGGTGTTCGTCAACAGTGCGCGGGTGATCGGCGTCGGTTACATCGATGTGGAGGAAACCATCGTCGCCAGTCCCTTCACCGGCCGCGTGCATGCGCTCTATGTCACCTGCAATGATCGGGTGAAAGCAGGCGACCCCATCGGCGTGGTGGACGATCCCATGCGCACCGGAAAGTATCGCGAGGAGTTGGCGGCGCTGGAGGCGCAATACGCCCAGCGTAAAATCACCCATGACGCGCGCTTGGCCCAAGGACAAGCCCGCGTTGAAGCCGCTGGCCGCCGGGCGGATGCGGCGCAAAAGCGCGCCGACAACGCCGAAGCGCTGCGCAACGCCATGGAGGCGGCGCACCGCCGCCAGGAAGCGGGCTTGAAAGAGCGCATGCGGGCGCTGAACGAATACGATCAGGCCATTGGCGCGCTGGCGGCGGCGCAAGCCGACGTGGTGCGCCGCGAGGCCGAACTCGCCCGGTTGCGGGTTGAGGAGTCGGCGCAACTCGCCGGCTTCGCGGAACGGCTGGACAGCCAGCGCCGGCTGGTGGCGCTGGTCGATGAGAATGTCGCCCGCGCGCCTTACGACGGCGTCGTCACCGCCTGTCCGCGCACTGTCGGCGAAATGGTCAATCCCGGCATTGCTTTGGCGCGGGTGCAACGCGCCGAGGGCGCGCGCATTTTGATTTGGGTGGCGCTGTCGGATCTGCAACGGGTGCGGGCCGGCATGCGCACCGACGTGTACCTGTCTGAAACCGATCACGTGCTGTCGGGCGAGGTGCGGACCTTGCCGGTGGAGGTGGGGCCGATGCCGTCGCGGCTGCGGCGCTACTTCTGGCAAAACCAGCGCTGGCAGCAGTATGCGCCGTTGGAAATCATCCCTGATGGCGACGCCCTTGGTTCTTTATACGGCAACGCCCGCGTCGATGCGGTGATACACCTTGGCGAAACCCATAAATGGGGGCCGGAATGGCTGCGTCCGCTGTAATTTCCCGCCGCACTCTGCTCGCCGCCGCGGCGGCCGCGCCGCTCGTCGGCGCTGGTCGCTGGTCGCATGCGGCCGAGGGCGACGACGCCTTATGGATTTGGGAAACCCCGGCGGCGGAATGGCGGGAAGCGGCCGATTTCGCCGCTCGCCTCGGTTTTCGCACGGTCTTCTTGTCGATCCCGCCCGCTGACCGTGGCGGTTTTTTCCGCGAACCTTCGGCGCTTGATCGGGCCTTAGCCCCCTACGTCGCCGCCGGTTTGACGGTTTGGCTGGCGGCCGGCGATCCGAAATGGGCGCTGGCGGAGCGTACGCCCGCCCCCCTGGCGGCGCTGTTGCGAGCGAGCGGCGCGTCAGCGGCGGCGACCGGACTATACCTTGACGTCGAGCCGCATGTGTTGCCGGAATGGAAGAGCCGCGACGCCGTCGCCCGCGCCCGACTGGCGGCGGGGACAGCGTCCTTGCTGCGAAACGTCCGCAAGGAGCTATCCCCCGCCAAAGCGCTGGGATGCGTGCTGCATCCGTCTTTCGCCGGAACCGCGTTTGACGATCCGGGGAAGGGAAGCGTCGATATGGCGGCGGCGCTGCTGGCGGCGTCTGACGAGGTGGCCTTGATGGCCTATCGCAACACCCCCCAGGCGACGGCGGCGTTCGCCGCCAAGCTATTGGACCGGTTGGACGCCCGGCCGAAGCCGTGGCGCTTCGGCCTGACCGTCAGCGGCGGCCAAGCGCGAGAAAACATCAGCTATGACAAGGCGGATTGGCCGGGAATGCGGGCGGACATGACCGCCTTGGCGCTTCTGGCGCAAGGTCGCGGCGCAGGGCCTTGGTTTAAGGGAAGCGCGGTTAACGCCTACCGTCCCTTGCGGGCGATGATTGAGCGGTAAGGTTTGCGGGTGTTAGCGCGCGACGGCGAACAGCGCCGCCGCAATGGAAAACGCCATGCCGGCCAGCGACGCGCTGCGCTGCTCTTCAAGCACGCCGCGCAATACCTGCATGTGCCGATGCCGGCCAAAAACCGCGGCTGAAACGGCGCGGTCGCGATAAAGCGGCACGGCGTCGCCACGGCCTTCGCCCCTTATGCGCGAATGGCGATTAATCAGGCCTTCTTGATAGACGCGAGCGAGTTGGGCAGGGGTGAGCGGTCCCACGCTCTTGCCCTTCAGCATGAGGTAGTAGCGATCCGTCGCCATGTTCGCAGCCTTCTGCGTCATAACCGACATCCCGTCCTCGGCGCGTCATACCCGCTTCGACGCGCATTATTGTTGACGATAACCACTATTCCAATATGCCTAAAATGTAACAAAAAAATGCTTCGTTGACAAGAGATGAGTCGGGGCGGATACCATTGCATGGTTAGCGGGGCTGAATCCCGTTTCGGAGACGGCGAGTCGCGGCGTGCAGGAATTCTTAAGATACTTTGTCGAAGGGCTTGATCCGTTCAATGCGATCAAGACGATCAACGCTATTCCCAGCCTGCCATGGTATAATCTTCTGTTTGTCTTCTTTGTGATCGGGCCGATTATACGTTTTCAAGGACCGATAATATTTTTATGGTTCGCGAGTATCTTTATTCCAAATAAGCTTTTTCCGCCGCCGCCGAAGAATCCCGGCCGTCTTCCGCTTGTCTCCGTGGTGATCGCCGGGCGCAACGAAGCCGCCGGCATCGCCGGCACCATTCGATCCGTGCTGGCTTGCTCGTATCCGCGGCTTGACATCATCGTCGTCGACGATTGTTCGGACGACAACACCTATGAGATAGCCAATAGTTTTGCAGGAACCGGACATGTTCGCTGTTTTCGCGCGACTTCTCATTCCGGCAAGCCAAGTTGTCTGAACATCGGCATTCAGCGCGCACGCGGCGAGTTTATCATGATTATCGACGCGGACGCCGACGTGCAGATCGGCGCCGTTCATGAAATGCTGGCGCCGTTCGCCGATCCCAAAGTCGGCGGCGTGACGGCGCATCTGCGGGTGCGCAACGCCCGCGACTCGATCATCACCTTGATGCAAGAGATCGAATACGCTTTCAACGTGGCGATGAGCCGGCTTTGGCGGTCGCACCTTGGCCTGCTGTCGATCATCGCTGGGGCGGGAGGCATGTTCCGCGCCGACGCGCTGCGCGCTCTCGGGGGGTATGACACCGGGTTGGGCGACGACACCGACCTGACCATGCGGCTGCGCAAAGCCGGTTGGAAGCTGCGTTTTGCGCCCTACGCCGTCATCTGGGTGGATTGCCCGTCGACCTGGCGCGGCCTGGTGCGTCAACGTTCCCGCTGGGAACGCAACATGATTAAAATCCGGCTGCGCAAGCAGCGCGACATTCTAAAAGTATCTCTATTTGGATACGCGAATTTTTTTATGATGTTGGATCAGATATTGATCCGTTTTTGCGCCCCGGTTTTTTTCTTGATCGCGCTGATTTACTATGCCGCCACCGATCCGTTTACAACATCGCGTATTCTCACCTTCATGTACTGGATGCACACGTGGGAAACGGCGATCCGTTTGCTGGCCGCCAACGATATTTTGGGTGTGCCGCGGATGACGACGATTCTGCTGGCGCCGCTGACGCCGCTCTATCGCATGGGGCTTTACTTGTCGCTGTTGCCGCCGATCGTTAAGGAGCTGTTGCGCATCGGCTTGCGGCACGGTTACGTGCCGGAACGCATCTGGCGGCAAACCACCCATTGGTGAAGCGGGGCGGAGGATTATTCCCGCTGCGCCCACTTTTGCACGTCGCGCTCCAATTCCTCTTCACGCCGCCCCAACAACCGCTGGACCGCTTTAATAAGCAGATAGGCGAAGACGATTTCCGGCAGGTGGCTGATGAGCGACGTGCCGACGAACCACAGATACTCGACGACGAAATCGGCGCCGGCGCGGGCGACTTCGCTACCCGCTTCACGCACGGTGCGGCCCGCCCCGGCCGCTAGGGCGAGCACCACCGCGCCGACGATGATAGTCCGCGTTCGCACCTGTCGCCCCTTGTCGCCAAACAATCCGTCACCATAACTATGGCGCCGCGG
This sequence comes from uncultured Azospirillum sp., assembly GCA_937960755.1. Lineage (GTDB taxonomy): Bacteria > Pseudomonadota > Alphaproteobacteria > Azospirillales > Azospirillaceae > Azospirillum. The sequence continues at coordinate 270 of CALGOL010000085.1, read as the reverse complement.
ATCAAAGAAAGCCAGCCTGTCGCCATATGCCGCCGCTGGCTTCTCCGGCTTGCATGTTTAGTCTGTTCATCGGCGAACCGGCCTCATTCGACGTGCAGCCATAGCCGCATCAATTCCGCCACGGTGCGCACGCCAAGCTTGGCGTGGATGTTGGCGCGGTGCGTCTCCACCGTGCGCACGCCGATGCCCAGCCGGGCGGCGATCACCTTGTTAGCGCAACCCTCGACCATCAAAGCCGCCACCTCCCGCTCCCGCGCGCTTAGTTGCGCC
>CALGOL010000084.1 GCA_937960755.1 uncultured Azospirillum sp. | reverse complement strand
GCTCATAGTGGCGCCTGCCTACGACCAGCCGACAAGCCGAGACAATGACCGTGTTTGAACATAAAAAGGAAGAGGGCGGTTTTTTTGAAACCGTCAAGACGGTGTTCTTCGCCGTGCTGATCGCCTTTGGCGTCCGCACCTTTGCGTTCGAGCCGTTCAATATCCCGTCCGGCTCGATGATCCCGACGCTGTTGATCGGCGACTATCTGTTCGTGTCGAAATTTTCCTACGGCTACAGCCGCTACACCGTCGCCTTCGGCGCGCCGCTGTTCGACGGCCGCATCGCTGGGAGCGGGCCGGAGCGCGGCGACGTCGCGGTGTTCAAGCTGCCGTCCGATCCGTCCGTCGATTACATCAAGCGGGTGATCGGCCTGCCCGGCGACACGGTGCAGGTGGTGCGCGGCGTGCTGCACGTCAACGGCGAAGCGGTGAAGCGCGAGCGGGTGGAGGACTTCGTCAGCCGCGACGCGCTGGGCCGTCAGATCAAGATCGCGCAATACGTCGAAACCCTGCCGGGCGGCCGGACGCATCGGATTTTGGAGGAAAGCGACCAAGCCTCGCTGGACGACACGCCGGTCTACCGCGTGCCGGACGGCCATTACTTCATGATGGGCGACAACCGCGACAACTCGCTGGATAGCCGGGTGCTGGGCATGGTGGGATATGTGCCGCTGGAAAACTTCATCGGCCGCGCCGAGTTCCTGTTCTTCTCGTTGGATGAAGGCGCGCGTTTCTGGGAATTCTGGCGCTGGCCGTTCGACATCCGCTTCAGCCGGTTGTTTGACGGCGTCAAGTAAGATGAGCGTCAAGTAAGATGAATGGCGCTGTGAATAGCGAAGCGGCGGCGATGGATGATTTGCGCCCGGCCCTGGCGCATGATTTTCGCGACCCCGGCCTGTTGGCGCAGGCGCTGACTCATTCCAGCGTCGCCGGGACCGACCGCGCCGGGGCCAAACGCGCCCCTGATTATGAGCGGCTGGAGTTTTTGGGCGACCGGGCCTTGGGGCTGGCGGTGGCCGACTGGCTGCTGGAGTTGTTCCCCGACGAGAAAGAAGGCCTGCTCGCCAAGCGCTTCGCCGGCCATGTGCGGCGCGAAGCGCTGGCGGAAGTGGCGCGGCGGCTGGATTTGGGCCGCCATCTGCGCTTGTCGCCGGGCGAAGAGCAGATGGGCGGGCGGGAGAACGACACCATCCTGGCCGACGCCTGCGAAGCGGTGATCGGCGCGCTGTTTCTCGATGGCGGGTTCGACGCGGCGCGGCGTTTCGTGCGGACCCATTGGGCGGCGCGCATCCGCGAAGCCGGCGGGCCGCCGGCCGAAGCCAAGACCGCCTTGCAGGAATGGGCGCAAGGCCGCGGCCTG
>CALGOL010000083.1 GCA_937960755.1 uncultured Azospirillum sp. | reverse complement strand
CGATGGTCAGCGGCCGGTCGGGGTCGCGGCTGTTGGGGTGCGGCGCCGGCGGCGGGACGCCGGCCGACAGACGGCGGCCGCATTCCACATGCAGATCATGCGCCGCCGCTGCGGTTATGTCGCCGCGGTACAGCCCGGTCATGGCGATGTTTTGCGCGGCGCCGGCGGTTTTGCACCAATAGGCGCGTTGGAAAAAAGCGCTGGCGGTGTCGAAATCGCTCAAAGCGCGGATCGTCAGGCCCAGATTAAGCCAAGCGTCGCCGTAACCGGGGTCCAAAGCCAAACGCTGGCGAAACAGCCGTTCGGCTTGGCGCAACCGGCCAAAGCGGTACTGCGTGTTGCCCAAGTTGTAGATGGCGGCGGGATCGCCGGGCGACACCCGCAGCGCCCGCTGAAAGCTGATTTCCGCCGCTTTAAGCAGGTGTAGACTTTGTTGAGCGGCGGCTAGGCTGTTTAGATTTTCCGTCGCCGCCGGTTCGGCCGCCAAGGCCCGCGCCTGCCACGCCAGCGCCGTTTTCGGTTCGCCCAGGCCTTGCAAGCAATTTCCGATCAGGCGGAGCAGGACGGCGGATTGCGGGGTCAGGCGCAAGGCTCGCCGATATGAACGCAAGGCGGACAGGCCGTCGCCGGCCGCGTGCAGGGCGTTGCCGAGGTTGCCGAGAGCGTCAAGATAGCCGGGAGCCAGCGCCAGACTCGTCCGGTACTGCCGCATCGCTCCGTTCATGTCCCCGGCGTCTTTCATAAAAGCGCCGAGGTTGCTGCGCAGCAGTGGATCTGTCGGCGCCAGCCTGACCGCCCGCCGGGCGGCTTCGGCGGCGGCGGCGGGCCTGCCCATGGCGTGCAGCGCCACCGACCGATTAACGACGCCTTCGAGCAGCGTCGGAACCATGGTTTCCAGCCGGGCGAACAGTTTTTCCGCCGCCGCCGCCGCGCCGTTTAAGCGCAGGATGTTTCCCCAGGCGAGATACGGGTCGACCAGCCGCGGCTCAAGCGTCAAGGCCAAGCGATGCAAAGCCGCCGCTTGCCTCCATTCGCCGGTTTGGGTCCGCCCCGCCGCCATGCGGGCGCAACGCCGCGCCGCTTCCAGACCGGCGGGGCCGGCTGGAATCAGCTGAACCGCTTCCGGTTGATCGGCGAGAGCGCTCAGTGGATCAGTCTCTCTAGCGTTCGCAGCGGCGCCGTCGCTTTCCAGGAAAGCGAATTGGTCATCTCCGCCAGTCGGGCGTCGCGCGCGGCGATGGCGGCGCGGGCCTCGTTCAGCGCCTGCTGCAAGGCGTCGACGGCGGCGCGGGCTGTCGTCAGCGTGGCGGTCGCCCGCTCCGCGTCTCTTCGCATCTGATCGCGCTGCTCTTCGACCAAAGCGATGTGGCGGCCGCGGTTTTCGATTTCAGCATCCCGTTCGGCGACCATCAGGTCGCGCTTGGCGATTTCCTGATGCAGAATCCCATGCTGCTCAGCGTATTCCGCCCGTTCGGCGGCGATGAACGCCTGCATCCGGTCCAACTCCACGCGGTCGGCGTAGCGCCCGCGCCAAGCTTCCTCTCCGGCGGTCAAGAAACGGGCCCTCTCCTGCACCAGCGGAGATTCCACCCGGAAATCCTCCCGCAGGGCGGCGGCGCGGGCGATGTCGTGCAGGCGCACCGACACGACGCTTTCATAGTCGTCGCGATAATCGGCGGCGAGGTCGCGACGCTCAACGCCCAGCTCCACCAACCGCGTCGCCGCGTCCCCGTAGCCTAGCCGCTCCAGCCGTTCATGCCCCAGCGCGTCGGACAGGATTTGCAACTCATCCCGATTAAAGGTTTTTTCCCATGAACCTATTGACCGGGCGTGCGGGGCCGAGGTTTTACGGATCTTCTCGTCGCCCATGGCGTCGGCCGGCCGGGAGGCGGCGTTCAGACTGGTCAGCGTCGCGACAATTTCGGGGGCGCTGTCGGCGCCGAAAAACGCCAGCGTCTCAGCAAGCCGGGCGGTCGGGTCCGCGACCAAATCCTCATACCGCAAGATAAGCAGGTTTTCCGGATGCTCCGCGGCGAAGCGCTCCAGCCGGTCCAAGCCGACGACGAAGTCGATGGCCGCCGGATCGTCTTCGCGTTTGGCCAGCAGGCTTGGTAGGTCAATGCCCCAGGTGTCGCGATAGGAGGCCGCGATGTCCAGAGGATTGCGCATGAGCCAGACGCGGCGGGCTTCAGGGTAGAGCGCGCTCAGATAATCAAGGATGAGGTGATAACGCGGCGTCTTGTCGATCAGCAATGATTTGCCGGCGGCGGTCAACGTCCGGGCGTACAGCGCGTCGGCGGCGGCGCGGGCGGCGATCATTTCATCGCCATTGGCGAACTTGTGGAATCCGGAGCCGACCGACTGAGAATTCGCCGGATGACGCACCGGAACGGAACCCAATTGCTGCAACGCCAGCAGAATCCACGGCTCCGGGGGAGAAGCGATTTCAGGGTGATTGTCCAGCATCATCGACAGCAAAGTCGAGCCGGATCTGGGCAAAGACAGCAAAAACCCAATTTTTTCAGTGCCGTTGCGCATTTTTTCGGACTTTTATGCTGCGTGGATCAGCTCGTTGTAAGCGGCGAGCACGTCAGAAATATTCCCGACCATCTGAACGCCGCCCTGATGGAGCAAAATGCCTTTGTTGCACCATTTTGTAACGATTTCCAGCGAATGGGAGGCCAGCACCAAGATGCTGGAGCGTTCGACGAAGCTCTCCATGCGCTGCCTGGCCTTTTCCAGGAAGCGCGCGTCGCTGGTGCCGATCCACTCGTCCATCAACAGAACTTCAGCGTTGAGCGATGTGGCCACGGCGAAGGCTAGGCGAATTTTCATGCCTTCCGAATAGGTGCGGACCGGCATGCTAAGATATTCGCCCAGTTCGGTGAAGTCCGCGACTTCTTGGGCGCAATCCCGGCACTCGCGCGGCGTTAAGCCGTAAAGCAGGCCGCGCAGCATAATATTTTCATAACCGGTGGCTTCGCCGTCGATGCCGAGGCCGATTTCGAATAATGAGGCGATTTTCCCTTCGACCCGCAGCAAGCCGCTGACCGGCCGATAAATCCCGGCCAGCACGCGCAGCAGCGACGTTTTGCCGGCGCCGTTGACGCCCACCAGCGCGACGCGGTCGCCGTGTTCGAATGTCGCCGTCACGCCGTCCAGCGCCTTGACGCACATCCGGTCGGCGACGTCGCGGGCCAAGCGGGCCCCTGACCAGCGGTTGATGAGGCTTTTCTTCAATGACCTGCTGCTCGTGTGGTAGAGCGGAAACTCCACCGTTACGCGGTCAAGAATGATGCGTGCCATGTCTCGTCACATCCAGTAAGTGATGCGCCAGCGCAGCCGGGCGTAGAGCCGCAAGGAGACGGTCCAGCCGACCGCCGCCATGGCGATGCAGACCGCCCAGCTTTCCCATCCCGGCGCCTGACCGAGCATCGGGCCGCGCATAAGATCAATCAGATGAGAAAACGGGTTGAAATGGACGAGAGCCGCCCGGTCTCCCGCCAGTTCCGGCTTCCAAATGACCGGCGTGAAGAAGAACAGCACCTGGATCAAGCTGGTTATAATCGGCGGGACGTCGCGAAAGCGCGCCGAAAGCGTACCCATGAATAAAATCATCCATGTGGCGTTCAGCATAAAAAGAATTATTCCTGGTATCAGTAAAAGAACCGACCATCCCGGATTAATGCCGAACCACATCATGGTGAATATATATACAACGAAGTTATGGAAAAATATCAGCATATTTCTCCATATGACGCGATATATATAAGTTGAAAGCGGCAACGGGACGTTCTTAATCAATCCTTCCGCATCAATAAAGACGCTGCACCCTTCGATCAGCGATACGGAGATCAGGCCCCATATCACTAGTCCGGCGGCCAGAAACGGTATGTAAGTGCGGATGTCGATTTTAAACAGGCCGCTGTAAAGCACGCCGAGGGCCAGAATCATCACGCCCATGCTGATCGACAGCCAAAACGGGCCGATCACGGAGCGGCGATAACGCAAGCGCATGTCCTGCCAGCCCATCCGGTGCCAGATGTACCAGCGCCGCAGCCCGCCCAGCAGGTCGTTCAGGGCGGCGGTCTGCGTATCATGCTGTTCGGACGTCAGCGCGACCGTTGGAGTTTCTCGGCCAAAGAGCGACAGGCTCACGGCAGCACCGTTGTGTGTGGTTTCAAGGATGGGGCGACGCCAAGGGAACGAGATATCATGATCGTCTCGCAAGAGCCTGCGCTTTTTCGTCCGATCAGCCCCGGCGGCGGAAGGCCGGAGGGACGGGCGGGGCGGATCATTTGAACTGCGCGAGGAAAAGCGCCTGGGTTTTCTTCTTTTCCTTCGCCGTTCTCAGGCGGCCGACGCATGTCGACAACACGCTCCGGGTTAGCACGACGCCGTATGTCAACAAGCGCAGGCATTTGCCGAGCGTGAAGCCGCGCCAGGAAAAGCCGCGGCCAGCAAGCTTCTTCTTGAACAGCTTGGTGTATCGGGGGGGAAAGAAGCGGTTCAGATAGAAAAGCCAGATTGATGCGCCAAAGTACAAAAACAAGGTTTTTAGACGCAAATGCGGGGGGGAATAGCGCATGACCATGTGAAAAATGGTCGGAATGCGACGATCGGACCGCTTATGCCAGAATAGACGATAGAACTTTTCCGCCGGCGAGAATAGAGGCCGCAGCTTTTTGGGAATATGATCAAAGACGTCCGGCGGGTTGATGACGTCTGGATTGCCGCTGGAGTTATGCACGTCGTTATAAACGACGGTGCGCAGCGACACGTAGCATCGAAAGCCGTGCTCGCGGGCGCGTAGAATAATTTCGCTGTCGGCGTGATAGTGGGGCGTCCACTTCTCATCGTACAGGCCGATTTTCTCGAAAACCGAGCGATGGATCAAGACGCCGTTGCCCGGCGTAAGCTCGGTCTCAATCACCTCGTTTTCTGAAAGCAGCTCCGGCGCTTCGTCTTCAAATTGAAGATAGCCCCGAAGATAAAAGAGCTGATGCGTTCCCCAGCAATTATAGGCGCCGAGCGACCAGATTTGCCCCAGTTCGTCAAGATGATCGACGCGAGAGGCTAGAATTTTCAAATCGTAGCGGCAGGCGACGTCCGCCAGCCTCTCCACCAGATCCTCCTCGATGACGCTGTCGTCATTGATGGTGAGGATATACTCGCAGCCATCCGCCAGGGCGCGGCGAACCCCGATATTGGTGGCTCCGGTCCAAAAATCGTCGTCGCCGGCGCTTAGCAGAATCACCCCGTCGTCGCCCTGGCCGATATAGTCGGCGGTGGCGTCGGATGAATTGCTGTCCACCACGTATATTTTCAGGTTGTCGTAAGTCTGTTTGACAAAGGTTTCCAGGAACCGGGCGGTTTTTGCGTAACGGTTGCGCGACGGAATGACGGCGCCGATCATCGGCGCCTGGCTCCGCGACGCCAGCCCTTTCGTCGGGTCGCAAACAGGAAGCGGAGCCTTGTTCATGCGTCCTCCGCCGGCATCACCACGGTGCTGACGTTCTTCAGGAAATAGCTGAGGAAGCGGATTGTGCCGAGGCTGTCGCTCTGTTCGAACAGGCTGCGTTTGAGCAGCATGTTGGCGAAACAGGACAGCGGATCATTACGGGTTTTGAGGAAGGCCTTAAACATGGCCTTTTTGTCCAGCGGCCGGCGGATGCCGCCATAGCTCGCCACGCCGGATAGAAATTCAGCGGCGCCGAGGTCGGGGTGATACTCCAACAAAGCGATGGCGTCGCGATAGCCGCGCGCCGCCTTGGGCGGCATGCCGGAGGCCTTGGTGAACAGCAGGTACCTTGTCTCAAGGATGGAATCGATAAGGAAGCGAACCGCCAAAGTCAGCCGGCGCTTGTCGCTTCCGGGGTAGAAGACGACGGAGCCGCGGGCGGCGGCGGCCTCGTTCAACGCGCGGATAACGTCCAGGCCGCCGTTTTCCGGCAACAGGAAAGCCAGCCGCAAATTTCCCGGCAGGCTTTCCCCCAATCGGCGGACGATGTCGGCGATATACGCTTCCGGCTCGTCCTTGGCGGGGTCGAAGGTGTCGCAATCCACCGCGACGGTGATTTTTTCCGTCGGCATGCATTGATCAAGCGGCGGACGCGCGGTGATAAGCTCGACCGGACTGCCGTCGAGCGCCATGCGCCGGGTTTTTTCGAAAGCCGCGATGGTCTCCTGCGCCATGCGCTCGCTGGAATAGCGCGCGCCGCGGGCGAGGCCGGCGATTTTCAACTCATCCAAACGCACAGCGTCCTTCAGCAGAGCGTCGATATCCTCCGCCATTTTGCAGACGTTGAGCGGATCGCGGAAATAGGCGGCGGCGTCGCCGCACACTTCCGGGGCCGCCGTCATGCGGGAGGTTAAAACCGGGACGCCTAGCTGCATCGCCTCGACCAGAGGAATGCCGAAACCTTCGTACAGCGATGGGAAAACCAGGGCTTTGGCGTTTTTAAACAGCGCCGCCATTTCGATATTGTCGACGAAGCCGCGGACTTCGACGCCGCCGTTTTCCGGCTGCGACCCGATCAGCTGTTCGAACAGCGCCTTGGATCGCCCCGAATGCTCCAACGCGCCGGTGAGCACGAGACGGGGGGCGTCTTGCGGATTGATATGGCGGCGAAGCATCGACATCGCTTCAACGAGGCGGAAATGATTTTTATGCCGCCAGGGAACCGCCGGGAAGAGCACGTAGTTGTCGGGAATGCGGCCGGCGGCTTTGAGCTCCGCCGTTTTTTCCGCGTCGTAGTGTTCCGCCAGATAGCCGCCATGTTCGACGACGTGAACCGATTTTTTACCGAAAAAGCGGTTGAAATTGCTCTTTTCAAACTCTGAGATGGCGATGAGAGAATCGGCGCGGGCGATGGCGAAGCCGTAGTCGCGATTCCTGTCGGCAAAAGCCCCCTGAGGGAAATAATGCGGATAAACATTGTGCTGCAAATCATGGATGCAGCAAACAACCGGCAGCCTCGTATCAAGAAGGGTGGGCTTTAATCCGTTCAAAGGATCATAGTATATGTCCGCCCATTCGGCATGGCCGGCGAAAAAAGACGGCTCCTCCGTCAGGACGGGGATGATTTGTATTCCTGGAATAGCGCTAAGGCTCTTATGGCCTTTGGGATGGGCGATGACGCGAACATCGGCCAGAAGCGCCAAATTCCGCAAAAGCGAATAAAGATAGCTTCCGGCGCCGCCGGCTCCCTTGTTAAGGGGGAGTAGCCTGACGCAATTAATTAAAATCTTCATGAGAGATTTTTGCCTACTTGAACTGAGCCGGACGAGGCGACGCCCCTCCCTCCATCCTTGCGTTGACCGCGCTGCTGACCCCTATGTCCCCTGCCGGGCAGGGTATGTCAACCGGCTTTTGCATTGGGCGCGCCGTCAAGCGGCGGGGAGGATGTCGGACCAGGGACGCCAACTGGCGTTACTCATCAAAAGCGGCGCCGCCGCCGCCGCCCGCGCCGGATGGAATACGGACGCCACGTTAGTGTTTTTTAAACAATCAGCGTCATTTTGAGAAGACCCAAAATTTAAAAACAATAAAATTAAAAGCCGGCAGGAATACTATGACAATAATAATATTAAATACGTAATAAACATCAAAATAGCTACATAGAGCTGTTAAGGCGCTGCTAAGCATGTAGCCCAACATAACTTGCAAAAGAAATTTGGGGGCTGATTCCCTATGCCGGTTCTCCGCGCGGAACGTCAAACGGCGGTGGCCAAAATACGAACACAGCGCCGACAGGGTGAAGCCAAGCACATTCGCCGCTTGGGCCGGCAATCCAAGCCATGTCGCGCCGACGGTCATGCCGAAGGCGTACAGCAGAGAGCTGCAGACCCCGACGACGCCGAACCATCCGAATGTCCGCACCCACATTTCCACTCGACCGCTGTAGCGCCGCCGCGTCGACAAGATGAAGCGGGCTTTGCTCGACGCGAAGGACATGCGGCTTACGATCCTTGTCTGCATGACGCCGCCCGCTCTTCTTGAGGCGGAAAGGGCGACGGGGTTTATTGGGCGGCTACGGCCGCGGGGCCAGAGAAATATCGTATATCTCCAGCCGGCCGACCCCAGAAAAATAAGTGCGGATTTCAAAAGCGTCGGCGACCGACGGAACTTCAATGTCAATACTGACGGCCTGCCGGTCGGGGGCTTGCGGCGTCCCCCCCTGGCCAGGCAGGTCGCTGCGGCCGAGAAGGGTCGCCCCGCCGTTTATCGCCACGTCCATGGCGTGCCCGGCGCTATCGGGCGGCGCGGCGTATCGCACGGTCGCCCGATAGCGTCCGGGGGGGATGGTCCAATAAGGGCCGAACGTGGCGATTCCTGGCGGATCGCGCCCTTCGACAAATTGGCGCCGGCCGTCTGAAAGCGCGCCGGTTTTCGCCGGCAGGGAGCCGGCCCGCCTGCGCATGTCGT
>CALGOL010000082.1 GCA_937960755.1 uncultured Azospirillum sp. | reverse complement strand
GAGGGAGGGCGCCAAGCCGGCCGAAGCGGCGAGGGCGGATGCGGCGATCAAAACGGCGGCTTTTCTCATGATGCGTCGTCCCGAAAATTGCGGCGGACCGGCTGAGCCGACCTTACATGTGGTTCGCGCCGCGAGGCAATCAATTGATGCGGCGCATTATTCCGCGTCTGACCGGCCTGCTTGCGGCGTCGCGGCGTTTCGCGTTAGCCTTGTGGCGGCGTCGTTCCGAAAAGAAGCGCCTTAGACTTGAATCGCGGCGATAAACACAGGGCGCGGGATCGGCATGAGCGGACGGTGGAGTTTCTGGATCGACCGCGGCGGCACCTTCACCGACATCGTCGCCCGTCGGCCCGACGGCGCGCTGGTCACCCATAAACTGCTGTCGGAAAACCCGGAACGCTATCGCGACGCCGCGGTCGCCGGGGTGCGCCATTTGCTGGGCCTTGATCCCGACCAGCCGATTCCGGCCGATATGGTGGAAGTGGTGCGCATGGGCACCACCGTCGCCACCAACGCGCTGTTGGAGCGCAAGGGCGAGCGCACGCTGCTGGTGACCACCGAAGGCTTCGCCGATCAATTGCGCATCGGCTATCAGAACCGACCGCACATCTTCGCCCGGCGCATCATCCGCCCCGACGCGCTTTACGACCGGGTGGCGGAGGCGCGCGAACGGGTGGCGGCGGATGGCCGGGTGCTGGTTCCGCTCGATCTGGCGGGGGTGCGGCACGAGTTGGAAAGCGCTTACAAAGCCGGCTATCGCGCCGTGGCGGTGGCGCTGATGCACGGCTACCGCTATCCCGACCACGAAAAGCGTATCGGCGCCATCGCGCACGAGATCGGCTTCACGCAGATATCGCTCAGCCACGCCGTCAGCCCGCTGATGAAGTTCGTCGGCCGCGGCGACACCACGGTTGTCGACGCCTATCTTTCGCCGATACTGCGGCGTTACGTCGATCAGGTGGCGGCGGCGTTGGGCGGCGTGCGGCTGATGTTTATGCAGTCGAACGGCGGCTTGACCGACGCGCGGCTGTTTCAGGGCAAAGACGCCGTGCTGTCCGGCCCGGCCGGCGGCGTGGTCGGCGCGGTGCGCGCGGCGGCGGAAGTCGGTTTCGCCAAGGTGATCGGCTTCGACATGGGCGGCACCTCCACCGATGTTTGTCATTACGACGGCGCGTATGAACGGGCGTTCGACACCGTGGTGGCGGGCGTTCGCATGCGAGCGCCGATGATGCGGGTGCATACGGTGGCGGCGGGCGGCGGGTCGATCTGTCTGTTCGACGGCGTCAAATTCCGCGTCGGCCCGGACAGCGCCGGCGCCGACCCCGGCCCGGCGTGCTATCGTCGCGGCGGACCTTTGACCGTCACCGACTGCAACGTGCTGGTGGGGCGGCTGCAACCGCAGTATTTCCCGGCGCTGTTCGGCGCGCAAGGCGACCAGCCGTTGGACGCCGAAGCGGTCAAGGCGCGCTTCGCCCGCTTGACGATGGAGGTGGAGACGGCGACCCGGCGGAAGATGACGCCGGAGGACGCGGCCGAAGGCTTCTTGCGCATCGCCGTTGAGAACATGGCCGACGCCATCAAGAAAATCTCCATCCAGCGCGGCTACGACCTGACCGATTACGTGCTGAACGGCTTCGGCGGCGCGGCGGGACAATTGGTTTGCCGGGTCGCCGACGCGCTGGGCATGCGCAAGGTCCTGCTGCACCCCTTCGCCGGGGTGCTGTCGGCCTATGGCATCGGTTTGGCCGACGTCACGGCGATGCGCGAACGCGCGGTGGAGGCGCCGCTGGCGGCGGATTTTCTGCCAGATTTGCAGGAAATCGTCTCGGCCTTGGCGGACGAAGCGCGGGGCGAGGTGCTGCGCCAGGGGGTGGACGCCGCCGAAATCGCCGTCAGCGCGTCTTTGATGCTGAAGGTGGAAGGCTCCGACGCCGCGCTTTCCATCGGCTGGGCGCCGGGCGGCGACGGCTTGGCGGCGATGCTGGCGGAATTTGCGGAAGCCCATCGCCGCCGTTTCGGCTTCGTCATGGGCGGACGCCGCGTCATGGTGGAGGCGGTCAGCGTCGAAGCGGCGGGCAAGGGCGCCGCCCCGCTTCCCCCGCCGCAAGAACGGCCGCGCTCTTCAGCTTTGCCGCGCCGCTTGGGCAATGTCCGGCTGCGGGTGGACGGCGGCGACCTGCAAGCCCCGGCGTACGACCGCGATCATCTGCCGCCGGGGGCGAAAATATTCGGCCCGGCGCTGATCGTCGAACGCATCGCCGCCACCGTGGTCGATCCCGGCTGGGCGGCGGAGGTGGCTTATAACCGCTCGCTGGTGTTGACCCGCGTCGAAGCCGCGCCCAAAGCGCAGGCGGTGGGGACGGAAGCCGACCCGGTGCTGCTGGAAGTGTTCAACAATCTGTTCATGTCCATCGCCGAGCAGATGGGCTTCACGCTGGAGAAGACCGCCCATTCAGTCAACATCAAGGAGCGGCTGGATTTCTCCTGCGCGCTGTTCGACCGCGACGGCGGGCTGATCGCCAACGCGCCGCACATGCCGGTGCATTTGGGCTCGATGGGCGAAAGCGTGCGCAGCGTCATCGAGGCGCGGGGCGATTCCATGCGGCCCGGCGACGCCTTCATGCTCAACGATCCCTACCATGGCGGCACCCATTTGCCGGATGTCACGGTGGTTTCCCCGGTGTTTGACGACAAGGGCGCGGAATTGCTGTTCTTCGTCGCGTCGCGCGGCCATCACGCCGACATCGGCGGGATAACGCCGGGTTCCATGCCGCCCGACAGCCGGACGATTGAAGAAGAGGGCGTGTTGCTGACCGACGTGCAGTTGGTGCGCGGCGGCGAGTTGCTGGAGGACGAGACGCGGGCCTTGCTGGCCTCCGGTCCCTATCCCGCGCGCAACATCGACCAGAACATCGGCGATCTGAAGGCCCAGGTGGCGGCCAACGAGCAGGGCGCGCGGGAGCTGCGCCGCATGGTCGCACGTTACGGCTTGGCGGGCGTACGCGCGTACATGCGCCATGTGCAGGACAACGCGGAAGAATTGGTGCGCCGCGCCGTCGGCAAGTTGGGAGACGGCCGGTTTGAGGTCGAGATGGACGACGGCGCCCGCGTCAAGGTGGCGGTGACGGTGGATCGGGCGCGCCGCGCGGCGCTGGTGGACTTCACCGGGACCAGCCCGCAGGTTCCTGGCAATTTCAACGCGCCCTCCGCCGTATGCCGCGCCGCCGTGCTGTACGTCTTTCGTACGCTGGTGGACGAAGACATTCCGATGAATGAGGGTTGCCTGCGGCCGATTGAAATTCACATCCCCAAGGGCTCAATGCTGCGCCCCGCGCCGCCGGCCGCCGTGGTGGCGGGCAATGTCGAGACCAGCCAATGCGTCACCGACGCGCTCTACGGCGCGTTGGGGGTGATGGCGTCGGCGCAAGGCACGATGAACAATCTGACCTTCGGCGACGCCCGCCGACAATATTATGAAACCATTTGCGGCGGCTCGGGGGCTGGGCCGGATTTTGACGGCGCCGACGCGGTGCAGACCCATATGACAAATTCCCGCCTCACCGACCCCGAGGTGCTGGAATGGCGCTATCCGGTGCTGCTGGAAAGCTTCCGCATCCGCCGCGGTTCGGGCGGCAAGGGGCGGCGGCGCGGCGGCGACGGAACCGTTCGGCGCTTGCGCTTTCTGGAGCCGATGACCGCCGCCATCCTCGCCAATCATCGCCGCGTCGCGCCGTTCGGCTTGGCGGG
>CALGOL010000081.1 GCA_937960755.1 uncultured Azospirillum sp. | reverse complement strand
CGGCACGTCCAGCAGCAAAGCCGACAAGCCGGCGCCGCCGCAGGCCGAGCCGGCGACGGTCACTTCAAGCTCGACGTCGGCGCCGCTGGCGGCTTGCGTCGGCTCAATACCGATTTGCGCCGGGCCGACTTGCGCCGATGCGGCGGACGCAGCCCCGCACAACAGCGCGGCGATCAGTGAACTTGCCAGTCGAACGGGCACCCCTGGCATCCCTCCATGAAAGCGTCTTGGAAAATGGCGAAGCGGATTTTCGTCCCGTCCAGCTTGGCCCGCGCCATGTTGGCCTCATAGAGTTTGGCCTCCATCAGATTGGCGCCGGTAAGGTCGGCCTCCACCAGCCACATGCCGTTGGCGCGAATGGCTTCGAAATTCGCCGCCGTCAGGTCGGCCCCCGACAAATCCGCCTTGCCGGCGCGGGCGAATTCAAAATTGGCCCCCACCGCTTTGACCTTGGCCATCTTGGCCCCTTGCATGAAGGTCATGCGCAGGTCAGCCCCGGTCAGGTCCGCCCCTTCCAGCTTGGCCCCGGTCAAACGGGCGCCGCGCAGATCGGCGCGCATCAGATTGGCCCCCGACAAGTCGGCGCCGGCGAGGTCGCGGCCGCGCAAATCGGCGTGGCGCAGGTCGGCGCCGCGACAGTCGGTTTTGGGTTCGATCTTGCAGCCGCCGATCACCGCGGGGCGCATTTCTTCACCCTGATCGGGTTCTTCTTCGGCCCAAGCGGGCCCCGAGAACGCCATAGCCGACAGCGCCATAAACGCCGCCGCCAGCAACGATGCCCATTTTTTCATGCGAAAACGCCCTCCGTCAGGTTTGAGCGCAAACGGCGGGCGGTCGCGAATGGACCGCCCGCCGCTCATCACAACGCCGGTTTAAGCGTTCACTTGGCCGCGGCGGTCTTGACGTCCGACAGCTTGAACACCCAGAACGAGCCGCCTTGCGACACCTGCGTCGTCAAATCGGCCAAATCGCCGCCCCACAGCGGCACCGCGCCGCCGTAGCCCGACGCGACGCCGATGTACTGCACGCCGTCCTGCTCCCAGGTGATCGGGCTGGAGACGATGCCGGAGCCGGTCTGGAACTTCCAAAGCTCCTTGCCGGACTTGGCGTCGAACGCCTTGAAGTAGCCGTCCGAGGTGCCGGTGAACAGCAGGTTGCCGGCGGTGGTCATGGTGCCGCCCCACAACGGGAAGGTTTCCTTGTGCTCCCAAGCGATCTTGCCGGTCTTGGGATCAAGCGCCCGCAGAATGCCGACGTGGTCGTCGAACATCTTCTTGATGCGGAAGCCCATGCCGAGGTAGGCGGCGCCCGCCTTGTACTCGACGGTCTCCGTCCAGTAGTCTTCCTTCCAATGGTTGGCCGGGATGTAGAACAGGCCGGTGTCTTCGCTGTACGACATCGGGTTCCAGTTCTTGCCGCCCAGGAACGGCGGGGAGACTTCAACCGCCTTGCCGCGCTTTTCGCCTTCGGCCGGCAGGGGCGGACGCTGGCCTTCAACTTCGATCGGGCGGCCGGTCTTCAAATCGAAGCCCTTGGCCCAGGTGATGTTGTCGACGAACGGGTAGGCGGCGATCAACGCGGTCGGCTTGTTGATCTCCGGCCCCGGCGTCGCCAGCTTGGTGCGGTCGGTGACGAAGAAGAAGCCGTTGCGGTCGGCGTGGGCGCCGGCTTTGATGGTCTTGCCCGAAGCGTCCTTATAATCGAACAGGATGATTTCGTTGTTGCCGGAGAAGTCCCAGGCGTCGTTCGGGGTGTGCTGATAGAAGCCCTTCAGCTCGCCCGTGCCCGGATCGACGTACGCCTGACCCGAGGTGAACAGGCTGTCCCCCGGCCAGCGCGCCCAGCCGTTCCACGGCGCCGGGTTGCCGGCGCCGACGACGATGGTGTTGGTCTCAACGTCGAATGTCGGGCTCTGCCACGGCGCGCCGCCGCCGTGGTTCCACGCTTCCACCAGCTTGCCGTCCTTGTCGCGCGGCCAGCTCGGCGCCTTGGGATCGCCGGTCGGCGTGCTTTCCTTGCCGCCCACCGTGCCCATGTGGCCTTCAACGAACGGACGCATCCAGATTTCTTCGCCAGTTTCCGGATCGCGGGCGTAGAGCTTGCCGACAACGCCGAATTCGTCGCCCGACGAGCCATGCACCAGCATGACGCGGCCGGACTTTTGATCCTTGATGACGGTGGGGGCGCCGGTCATGGTGTAGCCGACCTTGTGATCGGCGAACTTCTTGCGCCACACCACCTTGCCGGTGTCCTTGTTCAGCGCGACGATGGAGGCGTCGAGCGTGCCGAAGTACACCTTGTCGCCGTAAATCGCGGCGCCGCGATTGATGACGTCGCAGCACGGGCGAATGTCGTCGGGCAGGCGGTGGGCGTAGGACCACAGCTTCTTGCCGGTCTTAGCGTCCAGCGCGAACATGCGCGAGTAGGAGGCGGTGACGTACAGCACGCCGTCATGCAACAGGGCTTGGGTTTCCTGACCGCGCTGCTTTTCGTCGCCGAACGAGAACGACCAAGCCGGCACCAGCTTTTCAACGTTCTTCGCATCGACCTGCTTCAACGGGCTGTAGCGCTTGCCGTCCACCCCGAAGCCGTACATCAGCACGTCGTTGGTGGTCTTGTGGTCGTTGGCGATGTCCTCCCACGTCACCGGACCGGCCAGAGCCGACCCCTGATGCGCCAGAACGGCGAAGGCGGCGAGCGCGCCGGCGGCCGCCAGACGACGAACGGCGCGTCCCCGGCCCTGACCCCGATCTTGGCGCATGGATTTTGACGATGACGACATACGTTTCCCCCTATGTTTACGAATTGGTTGGGCGCTTGGCAGGTTGGGCGCTTGACATGACGGATTATTGAGGGAGTCGTCTTCTCTCGAAATCATACATTCTAGGGAGGAAGGAAGTTTTGATTTGACATGAAATAACATACCGCCAATCATGACTTGCGTTCATGTCATTTTTGCCGAATATTCCTGATACAAGTATAGAATTATTCCTGAAAAGACTTGAAAACATGCCTGAACGTCCAATGGCGAAGCCTTCAACCGCCCCGTTAAAATGCGGCTTTCCAATGAACGCGGTCGCCATGACGCTAAAATTCCGCCTGATCGGCCTGTTCGCCCTCTTCCTCGCTCTGGCGGCGGCCGGCGGCGCCGCCGTCATGGTGGTCAACGCCCAAAGCGCGGTGCGGGCGGAAATGCTGTCAGCCTTAGAGCTGGCCGCCGCCCTGGTTCAGCAATCGGAACAGGTGGACGCCGGACGCATCAACGGGCTGGGGCTGCGCCATGTCCGCGCCCGCGCCGATGGCGGCGAAGCCACCCCGCACCACCAAGCCGACGACGCGCCGGAATGGTTCGCCGCGTTGATCGGCGTCGAACCCATCGAACTGCGCATCACCCGCGCCGATGGCGGGCCGGTGGTTGTCTTAACCGCCGAACCGCACGACGAAGTGGCCGAGGTGTGGGAGGATATGGCCGCCCTGGGGTTGGTGACGCTGGCGCTGTGCCTCGCCATGATCGCCGCTTTGGCGGTGGCGGTGGACCGGGCGTTGCGGCCTTTGGCGGCGTTTGAACGCGGTTTGGATCGGTTGGCGGCGGGGGACTACGCCTTTCGTCTCAGCCCCGGCGGTCCGCCGGAACTGGGCCGGCTGGGCCGCGGCATCGGGGACCACATCCG
>CALGOL010000080.1 GCA_937960755.1 uncultured Azospirillum sp. | reverse complement strand
CCCGGCGGGGCGTGGCGGGACGGGGCCGGCGGGGGCTCCGAACGAGATTTCAGAAAGTTTTTGACCGCGCGGTCTTCCAGCGAATGGAACGTCACCACCGCCAAACGGCCGCCCGGCGCCAGCAAACGTTCCGCCGCCGCCAGTCCGCGGTCGATTTCACCCAATTCGTCGTTGACGTGCATGCGCAGCGCTTGAAAGGTGCGGGTCGCCGGATCGACGCCGTCGCGCGACTTCGGCACCACGCGGCGCACCACTTCGGCCAATTGCAGCGTGCGGGTGATGGCGCCGTCGCGGCGGGCCTGCACGATGGCGCGGGCGACCCGGCGCGACAGGCGTTCTTCACCCAACTGATAGATAATGTCGGCCAGCTCTTCTTCCGGCGTCTCATTGACCACGTCGGCGGCGCTGGGGCCGTCCTGGC
Organism: uncultured Azospirillum sp.; assembly: GCA_937960755.1. GTDB lineage: Bacteria > Pseudomonadota > Alphaproteobacteria > Azospirillales > Azospirillaceae > Azospirillum. Next base: position 2,925 of record CALGOL010000080.1, on the reverse strand, counting down.
CCATGCGCATGTCGAGCGGGCCGTCGAAGCGGAAGGAAAAGCCGCGCTCGGCTTGATCCAGTTGCGGCGACGACACGCCAAGATCCAAGGCCACGCCATCCGCGGCGTCGAAGCCGGCTTCCGCCGCCAGCTTGTCCATGTCGCCGAAGCAGCCTTGCGTCATAGTCAGCCGGCCGTCGAATTCATCCGCCATCTTGCGGCCGCGGGCGATGGCGTCAGGGTCGCGGTCGACGCCGATCACCCGGCAGTTAGCCGCCGCCAAAAAAGCCCGCGCGTAGCCGCCGACGCCGAAGGTGCCGTCGACGATCACCGCGCCGTCACGCAGGTTCAGCGCCGCGGCCACTTCGTCCAGCAATACGGAGATATGTAAAGCGGAGGCGGTCATCTTACGCGCCTCCCTTGCCGCGGGCGGCCTTGGCGACCACGCCGCTGAGCGAGATGCCCTTGCCGGCGGCGACGCCGCGCAAGGTCGCCTCATGCGCTTCCAGCGCCGACGGCTCCCAAATCTGGAAGGTCTTGCGGCGGCCGATGAAGGCGGCTTGATCGGAGACGTTGGCGAATTCCGCCAGATGACGGGGCAGCACGACGCGGCCTTCGGGGTCGAGGGTCAGCTCCACCGCTTTCCCGAAGACGAAGGTTTCGATGTAGTCGCGCTCTTCCGGGTCGAGGTCCGGGGATTCAAGGCTGTCGGACAGCACTTCCATATAGCCGGCGTCGGCGCCTTCCAGCGCCTGATGGTTCATTGACGGCCAAACGAACACGGTGGAAGGCCCTGTTCCACGCGCCAAGGCGGGACGGAAGGACGCCGGGATGGAGACCCGACCCTTCTTGTCAACGCCGTTGACGTATGTGGACAAAAACATGGCCATCGGCCCGCGACCCCCCGCCCGCGATGAACCAAAGCTCGTGCGCCGGCGGAATCCAGTCCGCTCTCCGTCGCCTTTGCCGGGTATGTTTTTGGGATATCATGGGCTTTTATGGGCGTCAACTGGGACAAGGGAACTTCGCCCGAGGACTGTGGCTTTTTTTCACCTACAGCTTTTATGACTCATTTTTGTCGGATTTTTATGAGGCTTAACGCCTAGATGTTGTTGTGCGGCGCGCTAAAGATAGTAATAAGCGGTCATGTTTTTTGTTTGTTCCATTGATTAACATGACTCGCCCGCGCCCAGAATCGCCCGAACGGCTGTTGGGATAGCATGGGAAACGCCCCTTGTCACGGCGCCCAATTGGGAAATCATGGGAAGAGGGATGGAATCGGACGATCTGTCGCAATCCGGCAACGCTTTGCCCGGCGAATCGGGCGCGACTCGGGAAAACTACCCAAGTATTTGAAAATCATCAAATAAATATGGCAAACAATTTATTAACAATGTTGGAAATTAAATGTCAGACGGTCTGTAAGCCGGGTTCTGTGCCCCGCCCTTGCGGGCGGGCGATGGCCATTCATCTGGGACGCCCGTTACCGGACGCCTCGCGCAACCCACCCGAACGGCGGCGCGAAAACCCGCCCGACCCATGCTGTCCCAGGGGGTTAGCCCTGATACAACCATAGGTCATGCCGTTCCTATTCGGTTTTGCTCCCGGCGGGGCTTGCCGTGCCGTCCCCATTGCTGGGGCCGCGGTGCGCTCTTACCGCACCGTTTCACCCTTACCCAGGTCATGCCGAAGCCTGACGCCGGGCGGTTTGTTTTCTGTGGCGCTATCCCTGGGGTCGCCCCCGCCGGCCGTTAACCGGCGCCGTGTTTCCGTGGAGCCCGGACTTTCCTCCCCCGCCGGGTTTCCCCATATGACGAAGGCGGCCATCCGACCGTCTGACCGGGGCTGTTTATACGTCCGCCGGCTTTTCAGCAAGGGGGGCGGCGGGGATCGTCTTCAATCCGCCAAAAATAGGGCGAGCCGCTTGGGAACGCCGCCTCCGTCCCGTTCAAACAAGACAGTCTTGCGTGCGTGGGGGGTTTTAAAACATCGGCGAACCAGAGCATATCCGTTGGCTCAAAACCGCCCATCGGCGACTTGGAGCGCTGAAAGAACGTAGAGGGGTTTTTTATGACGCCGAAAGACGCTGCGCTCGCCGTGCTGGTTATGGCGTTGTGGGGGGCGAATTTCGTCGCCTCAAAAGTCGCGCTGCACGCCTTTTCGCCGATGTTCTTGATGACGCTGCGCTTCGCCATGGTGTGCGCGCTGTTGCTGCCCTTCACCCGTTTTCCACGCGCGCAATGGCGCGGCGTGGCTGTGTTGTCCACTATTCTGGGCGCCGTGCATTTTCCGCTGATTTTCCTCGGCATGCAGGGGGTCGACGCTGCGGTGGGGGCGATCGTCGCGCAATTGCAGGTGCCGTTCTCCTCCCTCCTCGCGGCGGCGCTTTTTAAGGACTATTTGGGTTGGCGGCGCGCGCTCGGCATGGGATTGGCGTTTGGCGGCATCGTCGTCATCGCCGGCGAACCCCACGGCGACAGCAGCATCAAGCATATCCTGTTCATCGTCGGGGCCGGCTTCGCCTTCGCGCTCGCCAATGTGCAGATAAAACGCATCGGCCCGATCGACGGCTTCACCCTCACCGCTTGGATGACCTTCTTCGCCTTGCCGCAGGTGGCGCTGCTGTCGCTAATGTTTGAAAGCGGGCAAGTCGCGTCGCTGACGGCGGCGACATGGGAGAACTGGGCGGCGATGCTTTATATTGCGGCGGGATCGTCGATCATCGGCTATGGAATATGGTATCGGCTGGCCCGCACCTACGACGTTAATCAGACCATGCCTTACTTGCTGCTAATCCCGCTGTTCGGCGTGCTGTCCGGCGTTTTCATGCTGGGCGAGCCGGTGACCATGGGCCTGACCATCGGCGGCGCCATGACGGTGGGCGGGGTGGCGGTGATTATGATCCGTCGGCCGAAAACCGCCAACCCCGCCGCCGGAAGCGTCACC
>CALGOL010000079.1 GCA_937960755.1 uncultured Azospirillum sp. | reverse complement strand
CGTGTGCTCTTCCGATCTCGGGGCGGCGCGGCGGGCAGGCTGGCGAGCCAAGTCGCGATGGCTTTGCGTTCTTCCGGCGCCACCAGATGCATGATGTCCTTCATGCCCTGGGTGCGGGGATAGCCGCGGGCGTCCAATCCCGACAAACGCGCGCCTGACGCGATCTCATCCATCTGGCGCAACAGATAATCCACCTGCTGCCCCGCCAATTCGGGGTAGGTCTGGATCGGCTTTTTGCCGTCGCGGCCGTGACAGGCGACGCAGGTTTTGGTGAGGAACAGCTTTTTGCCGTCCAGCTCCTGCGCTTTGGCCGGCTGGGCGGCGGCGAGCGCGAGGACGGCGACCGAGGCCGACAGGGCGAGCGTGCGGAGCATGCGCAGTATTCCTTAAGTGGTCTTATGCTTTGGCGGCGGTCGATGCCGAAACCCCTCTCCCCAAAAAGAGGAGAGGGGCTTCATTTACTCAACCGATCACTTCACCTTCTTGGCGCCGTTCTGCTCCAAGAAGGTCTTGGCGCGCAGGCCGATATCCGCCGCCTTAACCTGGTACTGCCACCATTGACCGGCCCACAGCGTGGCGTTCTGCCAGTCTTCCTTCTTGGCGTAGTCGTCGGTCTTGGCGCGGGCGTCCTTGGCGAAGTTCAACTGGTCGGTGGCGTCTTCGACCATCGCGACCACCGGCTTGAAGTCCTGGAAGTTCATCGAGGTGATGTAGCCCACCACCGAATCGATCACCGCCTGGGTTTCAAGATTGGTCTTGTACTGCTTGTCGAAGTCGGCCTTGACGTAGACCGTGCCGGCGGCGCCCGCCGTAGACGCCTGGGTGAAGCCCTTCGGCTTAACCAGCACGAAGCCGGTCATTTCCAGGTGCAGCGCCGAGCAGAACTCGGTGCAGTAGTACGGATAGACGCCCGGACGGTCGGCCTTGAACTTGGCCGTCGCGGTCTTGCCCGGCTCCAGCGACAGGTTCACGTCGTAGCCCGACACCGCAAAGCCGTGCACCTGATCTTGCGCCCGTTCGGTGTTGGTGAAGTGGAAGGTGACTTCGTCGCCTTCCTCCACTTCGACGATTTCCGGCGTGAAGTGCGAACGCACCGCGGTGCCGAACACCGTAACCTTACCGTCGGCGCGTTCGATGCGCTCGCGGCCCGGGCGGGTCGCCGCCGGGTGGGCTTGGCCGGTGCGGCTGTCGGTGCCGAACTTGTAGCGGATGCCGGGTTGCAGCTTGTCGGCGGCGATGGCGGTGACGTAGTGCGGCTCGCCCAAGGGCAGCGGCATGTCGTACAGCAGCTCCATCTTGTCGCCGGAGATGTCGATCAACTGATGGTTCTGCGGATGCAGCGGGCCGACCGGGTTGAAGCGGTCGATGGCCAGCTTGTTCATCGCGACCAAGTACTTGCCGGCCGGCTTGGCGCTTTCGCCTTCCATGGTCATCAAGTGACCAATGTTGTAATGCACCGAAATCTTATCCAACACCTTGCCTTCGCAATAGTCGTACTTGGCGACTTGGCTGTCGACGTAAAGCGAGGTGTAGGCGACGCAGTTCTTGCTGTCGTACTGGGTGTGCAGCGGCCCCAGACCCAGCGGGATTTGCTTGTGCAGCGCTTCCTTCAGTTCGATGATCGGAATGCCGTAGGGGTCTTTGCTGGAGAACTTCTTGGCGTCGATGGCGGCCTTGACCTTCTCAAAGCTGTAGACCGACACTTGGCTGTCGAGCTTGCCGCCGACGATGATGTACTTGCCGTCCGGGCTGACGTCGACGCCGTGCGGGCTCTTCGGCTCCGCCACCAGATGGACCAGGCCTTCTTCGACCGCGGTCTTCAGCGTGATGACTTTGTGGCCGTTGATGGTGACGGTCTTGCCGGCCTTCACCACTTCTTCCGCCTTCTTCCAATTGAAGATGTGCAGATAGTCGGTGTCGTTGGCCGAGCAGCCGGCTTCAAACGGCGGGCGGCCGCGCTCAATGCCGCCGACGTAGCGTTCCGAGCAGAAGGAGTTGGTGAACGACCAGCCGTCGGAAACCGCCTTGCCGGCGTCGGACAGATCCTGGCTGTAGGGCGGCAGTTCGATGGAGAAGGAGTTTTCCGGCTCGATCCGGCCTTTTTCCTTGTTGAACTTCCAATAAGTGACTGCGCCGCGGTACTTTTCGTTGAATTCTTCCAACGGCGCGAAGGCGCGGCCCAGCGGAGCGGGATATTGCGCCGCTTCGATGACGTATTCCGAATTCGGCGTCACGAAGGCGCCGCCGTGTTCCGACGCGACGATCGGGTTGACGACGATTTGCTGGGTTTCAAAGTCGTGCAGATTGATAACCGCGATGCGCGGCGCCGACTTGTCGTTGATGAAAAGGAACTTGCCGTCGGGCTGGCCGTTGGTTTCGGTCATCGCCGGATGGTGGGTGTCGCCCCAGTTGATGTCGCGGCCGTCGATGCGGCCTTGCGCCAGTACGGCCTTCGATTCTTCGTCGAAGCCGTAGCCCTGCCAGGGCTCAGGCGTGAACACGCCGATATATTTCAAAATACGCATCGACGGGATGCCGTACACGATCACCTGACCGGACTGGCCGCCCGACGAGAAAGCGATAAATTCGTCGCGCCCGCCGCTGGGCGTATAAGTCTTGGCCGCAGCCAGCATGTCCTTTTCGGTCAGGTTGCGGCGCTTCATCACGTCTTGCAGGTTTTCCGCCGCAAACGTCGCCCCCGCCGTCAAACCAACGCCAATAAGGGCGATCCCTGCCGCCGCGCTCTTTAATGCTGATTTCATTGCGATAACTCCCCGGTTCTCGCGGTTGTCCGAGCAAGAATCGGCAAGCATCCACAATGCGCCGTCACAGCGCGTCAAAATTGACCAAAGTCAATTATTGCTATTTGACTTTGGTCAATTCGGTATTTGCCAGCCGTTTTCGCCGAACGAATTTTACAAGCCGGGTAAAACTGCGCTCGCTGACGGAGTTTTTCTTTGACCGCCGTCAAGCCTTGGGCCTTGCATCACTGTCTGCTCATAACTTGCTGCAGCTTGTCCGCCAGCGCTTCCGGCTTCAGCCCGTGGTGCAGCCGGGACACCTGTTCGCCGGTCGGCGACACCAGAATGAAGCTGGCGGTATGGTCCATGGCGTAATGATCCGGCGTCACCTGCACTTTGGCGTATTTCACCCGGTGGCGGACCGCCAGTTCGTCCACCGCCGCCAGATCGCCGGTGACGCCGATCAGCTTGTCGTGAAACAGCGCCAGATAGTCCTTCAGCACCGCCGGGGTGTCGCGCTCCGGGTCCACCGAAACGAAGCCGGCGGTCAGCTTGTCGGCCTTCGGCCCGAGCAGGTTGAGCGTCTGCGCCAGGGTGTAGAGCCCGGTCGGGCAGACGTCGGGGCAATGGGTGTAGCCGAAAGCCAGCAAGACCCAGCGACCGCGTAACTGCTCCAGCGTGAAGGGCGCGCCGTTTTGATCGGTCAACCCGGCCGCGGCGGCGGGGGCCGGGCTGGCGAAGCTTAGCAACACCGCCAGCCCGATGGCGAAAACGCCCGCCCGCATGGCGTTAATGCTCGTGAGCCATGGGGGACGGCGCGCCGGCCGCCGCCACCGGCAGCTTCAGCGTGACGGCGCCGGCCTTGGCGAAATTCAGCGTCAGGTCGACCATGCTTCCGGCCGCCAGCGGGGCCTTCAGGCCGATGAACATGATGTGATAGCCGCCGGGCTTCAGCTCCACAGCACCGCCCGCCGGAATGTCCAATTGATTGAGCTGGCGCATCTGCATCACGCCGTCTTTCATGGTGGTGGCGTGGATTTCCACGGTTTTTGAAGCGGTGGAGACGGCGGAAGTCAGCGCGTCGGCGCTGGCGCCGGCGTTGCGCAGGGTCATGAAGGCGGCGCCGTTGGCGGCCGATTTCGGCGTCGCCCGCGACCACGCCTGTTCAACGTGCAGGTCGCCGGTCTTGGCCGCAGCGACGTGATCGGCGGCGAAAGCGGGGGCGGTCAGGCAGAGGGCGCCCAGGGAGAGGGCAAGCGCCGCCGCCTGCGTCAATGAACGCAGCATGAGAGGATTCCTTAGCGAGAAAGGTCAGGGAGAAGGGAGCGCCTTGCTCAGGCCGCGGCTTGAACGGCGGCCAAGGCGGGCGGACCCCGGATCCACAGCGCGGAACGCAGGGGATCGCCGGGGCCGGTCGCGGTGACGTTTTCCAGCAAGGGGGACGCGGGGAAGAAGGCGAGGCGAAGGGCGGCCTCCTTCCACGGGTTCGCGGGCATGCCGCCGGGCCATGTGCAGGCCATGCAGCAATCGGCGCAGGGGAGATGCGCGACGCCGCCTTCCCCGTCTTCCTCGCCGCTGGGGCTGGAGGAGAACGAGGTCAGGCACATCTCATCCCCCGCCGCCTGGGCGGCCGCCAGCGCAAACGCTTGCGCGACCGGCCCCGCCGACGCGAGCGCCGGCAGCAGCAAAAAGAGGATGAGGAATCGCCTGAGGCAGTTCAACGGAAGCGTCTCCCAAGCCGGAACGCGATACCGGCAGTGGTTGACAGCTTGAC
>CALGOL010000078.1 GCA_937960755.1 uncultured Azospirillum sp. | reverse complement strand
GTCAAGCGTGACATATCCGACTCACCTGCACACAGCCAGCGTTGAACGACCCTGCACAAACGCCCAATGTTTGCGGCCTTCTATGATGAGGTAAAAAATGAGGCTGAAGCCGACGACTGGCTGGATCAGCTGCGCATACGATTAGGATTGGGCCACATTCATCCCCGGCCCGGAAAAACTTTAGCCGTGCTGCAAATGCGCTATACAGTTAAGGATATTTTGGCAGAAGTATCCGTAGAGCAGCAAAAAACTGCATTCGCCGTTCCTACTATTATGGATGGCCCAGTTAACCCATATTTCTTCACAACTCCACCAAAATTATGCAGCGGAAAAGCATTGTGCCTTGATAGCAGCCCAATGAGTAATTACTTAATATCCGAGATATTGCACCGGCGACTTGACTACAAGATAAATCATATCAAAAAATTCCAACTGGTGGACACGCCGCCGCCGAACGTACATTTGGTCAATCGCCGCAACGAGCACCTCAACTGCCTGCGGCGGGAATCCGGTCAGCCGGACTACGGGTTCACGTTATGATCGGTCTGTGAGCGGTAAGACGAAACATGGCCGAAAGGGCGGGACCATGAACGTGACGGAGCGCATCCCCGTTGACAGTCCGTTGCCGGAGGCCCATCCGTGGGTGCGGCGCTTTCTGGCGCGCCCGCAAAAGGCCTTTGACCAGCTTATCAGCGGCGCCGCGATCATCGACCCTTATTACAGCCTGGAACCGGAAGACGTGCTGTGCATCCTGGCGGGCGACGCGCCGCCGGAACACGTCTTTTGGGACAAGCTCAACGAACAAACCCTGCGCTGGCTGAACGAGCGGCGGGGGTGGAGCGCCGAAAAGCGCGCCGCCTATGGCCTTAACGCCTATGTCGGCGGGGTGGTCGGGGTGATCTCCATCGTCGGGCGACTGAACCTGACCGGGGTGATCGACGACTTCAAAAAGAATTACGGCGCGTGGCTGCGCTGGGCGGCGGATTTGCGGCTCGGCTCCTCCCACGATCCTTATTGGGCCATCGCCGCCACGGTGGCGCTGAGCCAGACCGAACAAGACGGCGGGCGCTTCGTCCGGCGCTGGCATGAGTTGATTGAAAACGCTAGCCAAGCCGACGATTGGGCCGACGCCCGCAACGGGCTGGCGGCGCTGCGCCATGTTCCATCAAAGGAGCAACCGCCGAAGGAATGGCTGCTGGGCTTCGCCCGCTTCGCCGCGACGCTCCCTGACAGTAAGGAAGCCAAGGCGGCGTTTGAACGCATCTGGCGGGAGGAGACCATCTTCTTCCCCCGTGGGCCGGAGGCGTGGCGCAAGCTGGCCGCCCCCACCTTCGATTATCACCTGCTGAAAGACAAGCCCGCCCTGACATGGTGGAAAGAGCAGGTCAAGTGGTCGAAGGAGTGGGAGAAGAAGCAAGGCTTTAAGCGCCTTGAAGCGCCGACGTATGACGACGCTAGGCGCGCCATGCGTAAACTGTACAGCGACGATTGGCGGCAAGGCGTGGCCGAGGGCAAAGCGCTGATGCAACGCCATGTCGCTTTCGCCGAAAAAGCCGGCGACGCCTATTACCTCGTGCGGGCTTGCGGCGAGTTGGGCAAAGCGGCGATCTTGGTCGATCCGCAATGGGCGCATGATCTGGCGCGCACTCTGTTGCTGTGGGAACCAAATAACGCCCACGGCTGGACCCTGTGGGTGCGGGCGCTGGTCAAATTGGGCGACGCCAGGTCGGCGGAACTGGCGGCGTGGGAATCCCTCCGCCGCTTCCCCGACGACGCCGTCGCCCGCAACGCGCTCGGCGAGCTGCTGGCGAAACAATGGGAACGCCTGGATGAAGCCGAGGCGGTGTTCGTTGAGACCATCCGCCGCTTCCCCGACAACGTCGTCGCCCGCGCAGCACTCGGCAATCTGCTGCTGGAACTGGGGTCGGGACGGCTGGATGAGGCGGAAGCCTGCTTTAACGAAGCGCTGTGGATTGATCAGGGCGACACCGTCGCCCGGACCGGCCTCGCCTCCGTCGCCAAACAGCGGCGCGGCGAACGCAAGCCCACCACCGATGAAACCCCGCCACCCGAGCGCGCCGACGCCTTCGCGGGCGAAGTGGCGGGTTTCCGCGCCGACGCGCTGTGCGAACGCGCCGACGCCGCCTTGACCCT
>CALGOL010000077.1 GCA_937960755.1 uncultured Azospirillum sp. | reverse complement strand
GCCGTTCGGCAGACGCGCCCGCACCAGCGCCGTCGCGCCGTCGCCCAAGTCGACGCAGGCGTTGCCCCAACGATCCTCCGCCCGCAAGGTCAGCGTGACCGGTTCGTCGCCGCGCGACAGCCGGGGCCCCAGCAGGGTCAGCTTTTCCGGCGCGCCGGGGACCACTTGCAACACCACGTCGCCCTCCACCGCGGCGAAGCGCGAGGTGCCGAGCGGATCGACATAGGCGCGGAAACGGAAATCCTTTTCGACGAAGGTCTGCACCCGCGTGCCCGGCCCGCCCTGACGGCGGTCGCCCAGCCGCACGATGATGCGGTCGCCGGGTTTGAGATAGCCGTCCACCGTGTCGATGATGATCGCCTTCTGATAGGGCCGCTCGTGGCCCTTTTGATCGAAGCGGACTTTTAAGGATTGCACCGTCGCCGGCCCTTGCCCCGGCAGGGTCGGGGCCGCCTGATATTCGGCGCTGAGGTAATTGGCCGCCGCCGGGTCGGCAGTCTGTAACAGCGCCCAGTCGGAATAAAACTTGAAAGTGACTTTCAGCCAAGCGCCGTCGGCGATCCCCGACGCGCCGACCTCATACTCCAGCGCCACTTCCTCCCACGCCCCGGCGACCAACCGGTCGTGGGAGCAGGTCAGGCGACCGAGAAACGGCAGATCGGCCAAGCGTTCGCGCAGGCCCTGGGGGGCGATGATGTTGTTCATGGCGAAGATTTCCTTGTCAAATCTCGTAGCCGTCGGCCAAACCGGCCTCAATGCGGGCGCGGGCTGCGCCGTCGTCGGCGTCGCGGTCGTTGGGCGCATCCTGGCGAATGCGGGCGGGGGCGCCGCCCAGCAGCAGAATGCGGTCGGCTAGCCGCGCCGCCTCGTCGATGTCGTGGGTGACGAATAGAATCGTTTTGCCGGTTTCGGCGTGGATGCGGCGCAATTCGTCCTGCAAGCCGCGCCGGGTGATGGCGTCGAGCGCGCCGAACGGCTCATCCATCAGCAAGATGTCGGGCGAGACGGCGAGCGCGCGGGCGATGCCGGCGCGCTGGCGCTGGCCGCCGGAAAGTTCATGCGGCCAGCGGCCGTCGAACCCCTCCAGCCGCGCCAGTTTCAAGGCGTCGGCCACCCGTTCGGCCTTTTGCGTTCGGCTCAACGCCAACCCCTCCAGCCCCAGCCGGACGTTGGCGGCGACGCGCCGCCATGGCAGCAGCCGCGGGTCCTGGAACACCATGCCGATGCGCCGCCGGTCGGGGCGCTTTTCCCCCGCCACCCGCACCTGTCCGCAGGCGGCGGGCAGCAGCCCGGCGACCACCCGCAGCAGGCTGGACTTGCCGACGCCGGACGGCCCGACGATGGCGACGAAGCTTCCCGATTCAACCGTCAAATCGACGTTGGTCAGCACCGGGTTTGTCGCCGCTTCGGGACCGAAACCCAGAGCGACGCCGGAAAGTTCGATTATCGCCGCCATGCCAGCACCCGCCGCTCAACCGTCATGAACAAAAAGTCGGAAACGCCGTACAGCAACGCGATGGTCGCCATGTAGAGCACCACCACATGGGTGGCGAGCAGACCGGACGCCTCCATCATCCGCATGCCGACGCCGGGAATGCCGAACAGCTCGGCGGCCACCACCGTCATCCACCCTTGCCCCAGCCCGGCGCGCAGGCCCGACATGATCCCCGGCAAGGCTCCCGGCAGCACGATCTTGAACAGCGAAGCGAACCAGCCGCCATGACCGAAGGCGTGGCCCAGTTCGATCAGATCCTTGTCCACCCCGCGCACTGCGGCGTAGGCGGCGAAGTAATTGATCCAAAACACCGTCAGCGCGATGAGGAAGGCGGCGGCGGTTTCGCTGACCCCAAACCAGATGATGGCGAAGGGTATCCAGGCGATGGCGGGAATCGGCCGCAAGGTGCGTACGATCCAGCTTTGCAAGGCGTCGTAACGCGGCCATTGCGCGGCGGCCGCGCCGAAACTCA
>CALGOL010000076.1 GCA_937960755.1 uncultured Azospirillum sp. | reverse complement strand
GGGGATCTCCTCCGCCCGCGCCGTCGGCGGCAGGTCGGCGCCGGCCAACAACGCTTCAGCGTCGCCCAGCGCCTTCAGGCTCTGGCGCAGCATCTTGCGGCGCTGGCCGAAAGCGGCGGCGGTCACCGTCTCCATGGCGGCGAAATCCGCCGTCTCCCGCTGCGGCCGCGGGATGAAGCGCACCACGGCGGAATCCACCTTGGGCGGCGGGGTGAAGGCGCGGGCCGGCAAATTGACCGCCACCCGCGGGTTGGCCGCCCATTGGCTAATCACCGACAATCGGCCGTACGCCTTGCTTCCCGGCGCCGCGACGATGCGGTCGGCCACTTCCTTTTGAAACATCAAGGTCAGACTGGCGAAGTCGTCGATGCGGCGCAGCCAGCCCAGCAGCAAAGGCGTCGCCACATTGTAGGGCAGATTGGCGACCACGGCGCGAGGGGGCGGCAGCAGCGCCACGGCGTCCACCGCCAGCGCGTCGCCCTCCACCAGCGTCAGCCGGCCGGCGGATGCGGGAACCAGATATGCGTTAAGCGCCGCGACGCAGCGCCGGTCCATCTCCACCGCGGTGATTCTGGCGTCGGTTTCCGCCAGCAGGGCGCGGGTCAGCCCGCCGGGGCCCGGTCCCACCTCCAGCACGTTGCAGCCGGGGGGAAGCTGGGCTTCTCTGGCGATGCGGCCGGTAAGGTTCAAATCCAACAGAAAATTCTGTCCCAGCGCTTTGCGGGCGTCGAGGCCGTAGGTCTGGATCACCGTGCGCAGCGGCGGCAGGGCGGCGACGGGGGGCGAATCGTTCATCGGGAAGACGGGCCAAGAAAAAGGAATGCGGAGCCATAGCATATCGCGGGTAAGCCGCAACGTCGCCATTGTGGTTTGCGCGCCGGTTCTTTATGGTGACCGCCGCGACACGCCGCAGCGTGGAGGAGTCCCGAGCCTGACCGGCCGCAAAACCGGCCGCAAATGGGGGCGTTCGCTCCGCTGTGGTTGAAAAGGAACCCGAAGCCGGCCGGCGCCCGTCATTAGAGGCGCGCCGGTCCTGAACGATGCGACGCCCCGTCCTGGCCGCCGACCTGATCGGCGCCGTTCGACGGGAAGCGGAGCCGTTCTGCCGAGCTTCAACCAATATAATCGGCGTCGCTGATCGCCCCCGGATTCGTTCCGTCGCGCGGACGAGGGGGGACAGGCGCCATTGAGGGACGTTGATGAGCAAGCGCATGCTGGTGGACGCCACCCATGGGGAAGAAACCCGGGTGGCGGTGGTGAGCGGCAACAGGCTGGAAGAGCTGGATTTTGAAATCGCCTCCCGCCGACAGCTTAAAGGCAATATTTATCTCGCCAAGGTGATCCGGGTTGAGCCGTCGCTGCAAGCGGCGTTCGTCGAATACGGCGGCAACCGTCACGGCTTCTTGGCTTTTTCTGAAATTCATCCCGACTATTACCGCATTCCGGTCGAAGACCGCGCCGCGTTGCTGGCGGAAGAAGAACGCCTTGCG
>CALGOL010000075.1 GCA_937960755.1 uncultured Azospirillum sp. | reverse complement strand
GTGCGGCAAGCTTACGATCTGTGCGACATGCGGGTTGAAATCGGCGTCAGCATCGGCTTCGCCCTTTATCCCGATCACGGGCTTGACGCGGCGACCCTGCTGCGGCGGGCCGACGTTGCGATGTACGCCGCGAAGAAGGTGCATGCCGGTTGGGCGGCGTACGATCCGGCGTCGGACTTGGGCTCCGCCGAGCGACTGGCCTTGATGGGACAGTTGAAGGCGGCGATTCGCGATGAGCAATTGGTGTTGCATTGGCAGCCGCGGGTGCGATTGTCGGATGGCCGCGTCGCTGGGGCGGAGGCGCTGGTGCGCTGGCGCCATCCGCGGCTGGGGTTGCTGGCGCCGGGGGTTTTCGTGCCGGCGGCGGAAATGAGCAGTTTGATAGTCGGCCTGACGGATTGGGTTGTTTCGGCGGCGGCGCGTCAGGCGGCGGCGTGGGCGCGCTCGCAGATGCATTTGCAAGTGTCGGTCAACCTGTCGGCGCGCAACCTTGCTGACGAAGACCTTCCCGACCGCATTCTGCTGGCGCTGGCGGGTTATGACGCGCCGCTTGAGCGCTTCGAGTTCGAGATCACCGAAACCGCGTTTCTGGCCGATCCGCGCCGGGCGTTTTCGGCGATATCCCGACTGACCGAGCTTGGGGGGCGCTTCGCCATTGACGATTTCGGCACCGGCTACGCCTCGCTGTCGACCTTGCGGCTGTTGCCGCCGGTGGCGACGTTGAAAATCGACCGCAGCTTCGTCAGCCGCATGCGGGTCGACGCCGCCGACGCCGCCGTCGTCGAGACCATCATCGGACTGGCGCAGCGTTTGGGCATCGACAGCGTGGCGGAAGGGGTGGAGGACGCGGAAACTTACGGCATGCTGCGCGAACTGAAATGCAGCGAAGCGCAGGGCTATTGGATCGCCCGCCCGGCGGAGGCCGGCGTTATGACCGACTGGCTGGCGGCGCGCGGCGGCGGTTAACGTGCTGTTTGTTGTTTTTCTCTAGACTGACGACCGGAAAATTATGCGGCGTCGCCGTTTTGCGCCGCATTCGATTGGCGGGAGACCGGCGTGCAGGCAATACGCAAGGTGACGGCGGCCGCGCTGGCCGTGGCGGCGCTCGGGCTGGCTGGATGTTCCGAAGAGCCGTCCGAATCCGATATGCGCGCGGCGGTGGAAGCGCACGCCCGCAAGGCGCTGGCGGGAAAAGGCGCCTTCACCGGCTTCACCGATTTCCGCAAGCAAGGCTGCGTCGAATCGAAAAAAGCGCCGGGCTCCTATGATTGCTACTATGCGGCGACGCTGATTCCAGAACCCGGCGGGGCGTCGCGCACGGTTAACGGCAAGGCCCGCTTCACCCCAAGCGACGCAGGCATGACCTTTCAGGACTTGGGGGCGCAACCGCGATAAGCTAGCTTGGGTCGCGTCCCGCGCCATACAAGGGAAAGACGTTCGCACATGTTGGAATCTCGCTTTTTCCGGGTTTTCGTCGCCGCGCTGGTCGGGCTGGCGGTCGCCGGCCTGATCGCCTGGGCGCAGATCGACAGCGCGGGTAAAATGCCGCCGGCGCCCGCGGCGGTGGGCGGCCCGTTCGAATTGATGGACCACACCGGAAAAACCGTGCGTGACTCGGATTTCCGCGGCAAACACTTGCTGATTTATTTCGGCTATACTTACTGCCCGGACGTTTGCCCCACCGAATTGACGCTGATGGCGCAAGCGTTGGACCGGTTGGGGCCGGCCGCCGACAAGGTGCAGCCCTTGTTCATCACCATCGATCCGGAACGGGACGACCCGGCGCACATGGCCGATTACACGCCGCTGTTCCATCCGCGGCTGCTGGGCTTGACCGGAACGCCGGAGCAGGTCAAGGCGGCGGTGAAAGCCTATCGGGTTTACGCCGCCAAGGCGCCGGGCTGGGAGAAAGCCGGCAAGGACTATCTGATGGATCATTCGTCGTTCATCTACTGGATGGATGAGCAGGGCAAATTCGCCGCGGCGTTCCCCGCCGGCTCAACGCCGGACGGGGTCGCCGGCCGCATGAAAGAGCGTTTGGGCGGCTGAAAGGGCGACAAAACAGCGGAAAATTGGTCTGACCACCCTTGACAAAATTGATCGCGCCACCCTTTTGGCGCCGAGACGTAGCGCCGCAGTTGCGCGGTCATACCAAATTTTTCGTCTATCACATTGAAAAAGAATGACAAAATGACTTTGTTGCAGCGGCGTATTGCGACTTGACAGGTTGGGGGTCCGCCCGTATGGTCCGGGCGCTTTCGCATGGTGGCGAAGCGGGGTGGATGGCGATGGAAAGAGGGGGCGCGGGATGACCGATCAGGACCCTCCAACTGGCGCGTCTCCGGCTTCGGACGACTTCGCGGCGCGCTTGCGCAAGGCGCAGCAGGCTCAAGACGCCAAGCACGGCGGCAAGGGTCGGCTGGATCGCGGCGCGCAGGGGCCGATCGGCGTCGCCTTGCGGATTGGCACGGAATTGCTGGCGGCTATGGTCGTCGGCGTCGGCGGCGGGTTGCTGTTCGACTATTGGTTAGGGACCGCGCCCTGGGGATTGATCGTCTGGTTCTTCCTGGGGGCGGCGGCGGGTGTACTGAACGTGTACCGGGCGATATCCGGGCTGGGATACGCCACCGGCTATCGCCGGATCGAGCTGAAAGACAACGCGCCCCCGGACGGCGGCGCCAACTGAGCGAGGACGACCTTGGACCCGTTGCACCAGTTCCAAATCAACCCGATCGTTCAGATCGTCATCGCCGGCTTCGACGTGTCGTTCAGCAATTCGGCGCTGTTCATGGTCGCCGCGGTCGGCGCGATCTACTACCTGTTGACCCACGGCATGAAGGCCGGCGCGCTGGTTCCCGGCCGCTTGCAGTGCCTCGCCGAAACCTTTTACGAATTTGTCGCCAATTTGGTGCGCGACAACGCCGGTCATGACGCGCGGCCCTACTTCCCGTTCGTCTTCTCGGTGTTCATGTTCGTGCTGTTCGGCAACATGCTGGGGATGATCCCCTACACCTTCACCTTCACCAGCCACATCATCGTCACCTTCTCGCTGGCCATGGTGGTGTTCGTGTTCGTGACGGTGCTGGCGCTGATGAAGCACGGCATGCACTTCTTCTCGTTCTTCATGCCGCACGGCGCGCCGATCGCGCTGGCGCCGATCCTGATCCCGATCGAAGTCATCTCCTACCTGATGCGTCCGGTCAGCCTGTCGATCCGACTTTTCGCCAACATGATGGCGGGTCACACCATGCTGAAGGTGTTCGCCGGGTTCACCGTGATGATGATTTCGGGCTTGGGCGCGCTGGGTTTCGTCGCCGGCTTGGTGCCGCTGGCCATCAATATCGCGCTGACCGGGTTCGAATTCCTGGTGGCCTTCCTGCAGGCTTACGTCTTCTCGATCTTGACCTGCCTGTACATTCGCGACGCTCTGGAACTGCACTAAAGCTTTCCGGCGCCGTTATCGTCCGGCAGTCAATCGGACGTGGTTCGTTAACATTGGTTCCTTTTCAAACCTTACCTCAGAGGACTGAGTATCATGGAAGCTGAAGCCGCCAAGTACGTCGGGGCCGGTCTGGCCGTTATCGCCCTCGCCGGTGTCGGCATGGGTATCGGCAACATCTTCTCGACCCTGATCGGCTCGATCGCCCGTAACCCGGCCGTCCAGCCGAAGGTTTTCCCGATCGGCATTCTGGGCTTCGCGTTGACCGAAGCGGTCGCGCTGTTCGCCCTGCTGATCGCGTTCCTGATCCTGTTCGCCTAAGGCCGGCATGGCCCTCCGTCCCTCAGGGGCGGAGGGTCGCTTGTCGCAAGGGCTTCGTCGGCGGTCTCGTCGGCGGCGGGCCTTGCGTCTTGAGAACCTGCTGACACAAGCGGCGTCCGTTTTACCGCCCATCCCAAAAATACCGGGAAGGCCGTTGCGAAGGCGCTGTTTCTTTGCCTTGGGGGACCGATCATGCCGAACCTGTTGGGCACGGGACGGCTGGGGCGACTGTCGGTCGCCGCCGCTGGCGCGCTGACGGCGCTGGCCGTTACGGCAAGCGATGTTCTCGCCGCCGACGCGGCGCACAAGGGTGAGCACAAGGGCGG
>CALGOL010000074.1 GCA_937960755.1 uncultured Azospirillum sp. | reverse complement strand
AAAACACAAAAGGAAGAAGCCGATGATGAAGGCGATCCTGACCGGCGCTGTCGCCGCCGCTCTCGTCGCCGCCGCTGGCGCCGCGCACGCCGCGGGCGACGCCGAAAAGGGCAAGGAAATCTTCAAGGAATGCCTTGCCTGCCATACCGTTGAAGCGGGCAAGAACAAGGTCGGCCCGAGCCTGTTCGGCGTCGTCGGCCGCAAGGCCGGTTCGATCGAAGGCTTCAAGTATTCCAAGCCGATGCAGGAAAAGGCCGCCGCCGGCTTCACCTGGACGGAAGAAAACCTGGTGGCCTACCTGAACGCGCCGAAGGAAATCGTCCCGGGCGGCACCATGGCTTACGCCGGCCTGACCAAGTCGCCGAAGTATAAGGACGACGCGACCGCCGCCGCCAATTTGGTCGCCTTCCTGGCCACCAACAAGTGATCTTTCGCCGCCGCACCGCGGCGGCGAAATGATGAAAAAGGCCGCAACATATGTTGCGGCCTTTTTTGTGTCTTTTGCGTCTGAAAACTGAAGCCGACGGATCGTCGGCCCGCCCAAAAGAACCGGCGGTTAGTCGCCGCCGCCCTGCGGCTTGTTGATGCCGGCGACCTGCTTTTGTAGTTCTTCGAGCTTTTTCTGCAAATCGGTGAGCACCGGATCAGCGGCGGCCTTCGACACCGGATGATCGCCTTCCTTATGCTCGGCGAACGGCGTCCACATCCGCATGGCGCGTTCGAACAACGCCATGTTCTGCTTGCTCATTTCGTCGAGGCCGCCGAATGGGAAGATCCCGCCGAACGCGCCTTGAAAGTAATCGCGCATTTTCTCCTGATTTTTGGAAAAAGACTGCATCGACGCTTCCAAGTAGCGCGGCACCATCCATTGCATATTGTCGCCGTAAAGGCCGATCAACTGGCGCAAGAAACCGATGGGGAGCATGTTCTGCCCCTTGCTTTCTTCTTCGACGATGATCTGAGTCAACACCGAACGGGTGATGTCCTCCCCCGATTTTGCGTCGTAAACGACAAAATCCAGCCCGTCCTTGACCATCTGACACAGATGGTCAAGCGTGACGTAGCTGCTGGTCGCCGTGTTGTAGAGACGGCGATTGGCGTATTTTTTGATCGTAATGGGAGAGCCCGCGTTTTCGACCTTGTCAGCCATCGCCACGTTATCCAGAAGCAGTTGCAACATCGGGTTATGTTATGAAATTAACACTAAACGATGAGAACGTACGTGTCCAGCGCCTTGGGAGCGCTGCACTTTCGGCTTGGCTTCCCGATATCGCGCCGGGACTGGCGCCCAAGGCGCAAATACCCTTATATTGCGCCGCATGACTGAACCGCCCGACGACGCCGAACCGCCGACGCTGGAAGCGCTCGCCCGCCGCTATCTTGATCTGTGGCAAGATCAGTGGGCGGCGGTCGCCGCCGATCCGCAAACCGCCGGGCAGCTCGTCAGGATGTTTCAGATGGTTGGGCGGGGCGCGTCGGCTTTCGCCCCTTTCTTTCCGCTGACCGCCGGGGTAGGCAATGGCGGCCCGCTCGGCGCCGGATGGGACCCGGAGCCGCCTCCCAACCCCGCCGCATCCAACGCATGGCCGCAATCGCATCCTTATCCGCCGCCCGGTCAGGCGCCCAGTCAGGCGCCCAGTCAGGCGCCGCCGTCTTCCACCCCGCCGCCCTGTCCGGAGCGCGAACCAAGCCATGACGCAGCAAACGGGGACGCAGCAAGTCGGGAAAGAGCCGCTTCCCCGCCAGGGGCCGCGTCCGTTGGGGCTGCATCTGACGGCGGCGACGTCAATGTTGCTCAGCTCCTCCAGCGGATTGCAGCTCTTGAAGGACGGTTGGCCGACTTGGGGGCCGCAGAGCCCGGATCTCCGGGCGAGGGGCGCGGAAATCGCCGCCCTGCTCGCCCGCGCCGACGCTGAGCATGGCGGCGGTCGATTCGCCGCGGCGGTTGATCGGGAAATGCGCCGCCGCATCGATCTGATGCTGACCGGGATCGAACGCTACCGCCGCCACCCCTATCGCCGCGATCTCCCAGACCCGCCCGTCGCGTGGAGCGAAAGCGGAACGCGCTTGCTGGATTACCGTCCGCAAGGCGGCGCGCCGGTCCTTTTTGTCCCCTCGCTGGTCAATCGCGCCTATGTGCTGGATCTTTCCGCCGACCGCTCGCTGTTGCGCTGGCTGGCGGAGCAGGGCGTTCGCCCGCTGTTGGTGGATTGGGGAACGCCGGGGGATCTAGAGCGGCGCATGACCTTGACCGACTACATCGCCGGCCGGTTGGAGCGGGCGTTGGAGGCGACGATTGAACTGTGCGGACGCCCGCCGGCGGTGGCGGGATACTGCATGGGCGGGCTGTTGGCGGCCGCGCTGGCGTTGCGCAAACCGAAACTCGTCGCCTCGCTGACGCTGTTGGCGACGCCGTGGGATTTCCATGCCGAAGACGCGCCGACGGCGAAGCGCGCGGCGGCGTTGTTCCAGCCGTTCGGGCCGTTCCTCGACCATTGGGGGGAAATGCCGGTGGACGCGCTCCAGGCGCTGTTCGCCCAGCTTGACCCGTTGCTGGCGTTGAAAAAATTCGGACAGTTCGCACGCATGGCGCCCGACAGCCGGGCGGCTTTGGCGTTCGTGGCGCTGGAAGATTGGCTGAACGACGGCGTCGCCTTGCCGGCGGCGGTGGCGCGGGACGCGATTGCAGGCTGGTACGGCCGCAACGACACGGCGAAAGGAAACTGGCTGATCGCCGGTTTGCCGGTGCGCCCCGACATGATCCGCACGCCGACCCTGGCGCTGATACCGGAAACCGACCGCATCGTTCCGCCGGCCTCCGCCGCCGCCTTGGCCGAGTCCGTCGCCGGCGCCCGCGTCCTCCGTCCCCATTTAGGGCACATCGGCATGGTTGTGAGCGGCGGCGCCAAGTCGCAAGTGTGGCGACCGCTGGCGGAGTGGTTTTTTCAGACCGCGGGCGACGCGTGACGCAGGCGGCGCCTTGCCAACGTTATGGCGGCGAGCCTAATGTGTGCCCGCGCAAGTGGTCTGAATAAAAAAGCCCCTTAAATAATTCGTCATAATACAAGAGGAGCGTCATCATGACTGAGGTTGTCATCGCGGGTGCGGCCCGTACCCCCGTGGGCGCCTTTAACGGCTCGCTGAGCTCGGTTCCCGCGCACGATCTGGCGAAGATCGCCATCATCGAAGCGCTGGCCCGCGCCAAGACCGAAGCCGGCGAAGTGGACGAGGTGATCCTGGGCCAGATCCTGGCGGCCAACCAGGGGCAGAACCCGGCGCGTCAAGCCGCTCGCAACGCCGGCATCCCGGACGAAAAGACCGCTTTCGGCATCAACCAGCTGTGCGGCTCCGGCCTGCGCACGGTGGCCCTGGGCTATCAGGCGATCATGAACGGCGACGCCGACGTCTTGGTCACCGGCGGCATGGAGAACATGAGCCTGGCGCCGCACGTGCAGCACCTGCGCAACGGCACCAAGATGGGCGACGTCAAGTTCGTCGACACCATGCTGCGCGACGCGCTGACCTGCGCCTTCAACGGCTATCACATGGGCACCACCGCCCAGAACATCGCCGACAAGTGGCAGTTGACCCGTCAGGCGCAGGATGAATTCGCCTGCGCGTCGCAGAACAAGGCCGAAGCGGCGGTCAAGGGCGGCCGGTTCAAGGACGAAATCATTCCGGTCACCGTCAAGGGCCGCAAGGGCGACGTCGTGGTTGAAAACGACGAACACCCGACCTTCGGCACCACCATGGAATCGCTGGGCAAGCTGCGTCCGGCGTTCTCCAAGGAAGGCTCCGTCACCGCCGGCAACGCTTCGGGCATCAACGACGGCGCCGCCGCCTTGATCCTGATGACCGCCGACAATGCGGCCAAGCGCGGCGTGACCCCGCTGGCCCGCATCGCCTCGTGGGCCACCGCCGGCGTCGATCCCGCCATCATGGGCACCGGCCCGATCCCGGCGTCGCGCAAGGCGCTGGCCAAGGCCGGCTGGAAGGTTGACGATCTCGACCTGATCGAAGCCAACGAAGCCTTTGCGGCGCAGGCGCTTTCGGTCAACATCGAAATGGGCTGGGACGTGTCGAAGGTGAACGTCAACGGCGGCGCCATCGCTCTCGGCCACCCGGTCGGCGCGTCGGGGGCTCGCGTGCTCACCTCGCTGCTGCACGAAATGATTAAGCGCGACGCCAAGAAGGGTCTTGTCACCCTGTGCATCGGCGGCGGCATGGGCATCGCCTTGTGCGTTGAACGGTAAGCATCTTTAATACGTCGTCGGGCGCACCCGTCTTCGGCCGGAACAACCGGTCGGCGGCGGGCGCTCTGGCGGCGGGCGCTTCGGCGCAAAGCTCGGTAACACATAATCCAACACGAAGACAAACCGGACCTGACCGGCAATAAAAACAGTTGGAGTCCGGGGGAAGGAAACAATCATGGCGCGTGTAGCGGTCGTCACGGGCGGAACCCGCGGCATCGGCGAGGCGATTTGCGTCGCTCTCAAGGAAAAAGGCTATATCGTTGCGGCGAACTACGCCGGAAACGACAAGTCGGCCCAAGAATTCACTGAACGCACGGGCATTCCCGCCTATAAGTTCGACGTCTCTGATTTTAACGCCTGTAAAGAAGGCTTGGCGAAGATCGCCGCCGATCTCGGGCCGGTCGAAGTGCTCATCAACAACGCCGGCATCACCCGCGACGGCGTGATGCATCGGATGACTTACGAGCAGTGGGAAGCGGTGATCCACACCAACCTTTCCTCCTGCTTCAACATGTGCCGCAACGTCATCGACAGCATGCGCGAGCGCGGCTTCGGCCGCATCGTGAACATCGGTTCGGTGAACGGTCAGGCCGGCCAGTACGGTCAGGTCAACTACGCCGCCGCCAAGTCGGGCATTCACGGCTTCACCAAGGCGCTGGCGCAAGAAAGCGCCGCCAAGGGCATCACCGTCAACGCGATTGCGCCGGGCTACATCGACACCGACATGGTGCGCGCGGTGCCGGCCGACGTGCTGAAAAAGATCGTCGCCCGCATCCCGGTCGGCCGTTTGGGCAACGCCAGCGAAATCGCCAAGGCGGTGTTGTACCTGGTCGATGACGACAACGGCTTCATGACCGGTTCGACCCTGTCGGTCAACGGCGGCCAGCACATGTATTAATCGCGGGCGTTTCGTCGTCTGGAAAAAATGGCGCGTCCTGTGGGCGCGCCATTTTCTATGCGATCTATGTAAAAATTAAACATCTTTTGAGAAGTAATTTATTTTCATCGCTGCGACAAAATAAATCAACGGATCGCCGTAATATATCGTGACGCAAAGTTGTCGCATACGTTAGTCTTTTGCCCAATAAGCAACGCCGCGTGAGTTTTCTGCCAGGGAGGGGCGCGGGCGTGAATATGATGGCGCTTAGCGTCGGCGATCCGCCGCAAGTAGGGTATGAAGACGCGGCGGCGCAACGGTCGGCGCTGGAAGCGCGCGTCGTCATGCCGTTGCGCACCTATCTGGCGACGCTGTCGCCGGAGTGTCGTCGCCAATTGCTCGACATGCTGGAAGAATCGGCGTTTCGCGGCGACCGGCTGTTTACGGGCGAGTCGGAAAGCACCGTCGCCACCGTGCTGGGTGAGATGGATCGCGGCGAACGTCGGCTTGACGTGCCGGATTTATGGCGCGCCGTCAGCTTCCTCGCCGACCACGCGCTGACGGATGTTTGGGACAATCTGTCGGCTTGGGACATCCCGCGCACCGCCGTCGCCGCCTATTACACTTACACCCGCATCCGCCTCGACGATTGGAACGCGATGGATGCGGCGTTTCGCGCCGCGCCGGCCGGGCGGGAACGGTTTGACGCGATGTGCGCGGCGATG
>CALGOL010000073.1 GCA_937960755.1 uncultured Azospirillum sp. | reverse complement strand
GGACAAGGGCGCGCGGCTGCGGCGCGGCGGCCGACGGCGGGCGGTTTCCGGCAAGTCGGCGAACAGCGAATGTTGCAGACGCGAAGGGGGGGGCTCGGCGGCGATGACGCTCATGACGATTCCCATAGGCGGCAAATCAGGATTCGCCGCGGCGCGGCGCAATGTTCACTTTTTATTCTATTCAACCGCCGCCGAGAGTCGAGCAAAAAAAGCCGTACGGCTGGCTTTTGCGTTGGAGAACGGAGCTTTTCAAGATGATTGTCGTATTGGTGCGGGCGGGGGGATTTGAACCCCCACGGCTAAAAAGCCAGCGGATTTTAAGTCCGATGCGTCTACCGTTCCGCCACGCCCGCGCGTTTACTAATATACCAAACGACCATAAGCGCTTAAAGGTGGAAAACACCTTTTTCGCGTCCCTCTGCAATGGAGGGTGGATTAATCGCTTTCCCGTGTCCGGGTCAAGGGTCTTCCGGCGTCTCGCATCGTTAGCAAAGCAATTTCCGCACGACGCAAAAAGGCGGCCGGCGAGAGCGTTCGCCGACCGCCTTCAGGCGTTGTCGCGGCCGGGCGTTACTTGCCCAGATAGCCGTCCTTAATCATCACTTCGGCGATCTGCACCGCATTCAACGCGGCGCCCTTGCGCAGATTGTCGGCGACGCACCAGAACGCCAGACCGTTATCCACCGTCGCGTCTTCGCGGGCGCGGCTGACATAGACCGGGTCTTCGCCAGCGGTTTCCACTTGCGTCGGATAGCCTTCCGGCGCGCGATGGTCGATGACGACGATGCCGTCGGCGGCTTCCCAAGCGGCGTGCGCTTCAGCGACGGTGATCGGCTTGGCGAATTCGACGTTAATCATTTCGGCGTGACCGATGAACACCGGAACGCGGACGCAGTTCGCCGTGACCTTGATCTTGGGATCCAAGATCTTCTTGGTCTCGACGTTCATCTTCCACTCTTCCTTGGTGTAGCCGTCCTCCATGAAGACGTCGATGTGCGGAATGCAGTTGAAAGCGATCTGCTTGGTGAACTTCACCTTTTCAATCGGGTCGTTGACGTAGATGCCGCGGGTCTGGGTGAACAGCTCGTCCATCGCGTCCTTGCCGGCCCCCGACACCGACTGATAGGTCGACACCACGACGCGGGTGATGGTCGCCAGGTCGTGCAGCGGCTTCAGCGCCACCACCATCTGAATGGTCGAGCAGTTCGGGTTGGCGACGATGCCCTTCTTCCGCCAGCCGGCCAGCGCCTGCGGGTTGACTTCCGGCACCACCAGGGGAACGTCGGGATCCATGCGCCAATAGGAGGTGTTGTCGATCACCACGGCGCCGGCGGCGGCGGCCTTGGGCGAGAATTCCGCCGAAACCTTGGCGCCCGGCGACGACAGAACGATGTCGACGCCGCGGAAGTCGAAGGTGGCGAGATCCTGCACTTTCAGGATTTTATCTTCGCCAAAGGAAATCTCTTTGCCCACGGAGCGTTCCGACGCCAGCGCGACAACCTCGTCCGCCGGGAAATCGCGTTCGGACAGGGTAGTCAGCATCTCCCGCCCGACGTTGCCGGTGGCGCCGATGACTGCAATCCTGTAGCCCATGGGAGTGGTCCTTCTTAGAAAGGGGTGTTCAGCGAAAGCCGAACCAAGTATTCCATTTCGTCAAAGATTGCAACATCTGCGCCCCAGGTCGGCGCGAATCGGGACAAGATGCGCAAGAGCGAAAGCATGGCCGGTCTGGAGGATTTGATCGCCAAGGCGATCAAGGACGCCGACAAGTCGTTCTTTAACGAAAACTATTCCAAGCAGGCGCAATCGGTCATAACCGCGCTGCGCCAAGCGGGCTATGAGGTCGTGCCGGTCAAGCCGCCGCCGTTGCTGGTGGAATGGGCGAAGGAGAACATCCCGTTCGGCCGCCTGCGCCCCGCCGACCTGATATCGCAGATGTATACGATGATGGTGGAGAACGTGCGGCGCTTTCATCGCTAAAAGCCGCCGCTTCGTTCCTTAGCGCCGGATCAGCCGGCGACCTTGGCGCGCAGCACCTTCAGCAGCCCGTCGAATTGGCCGCCGTTGGTCTGAATGACCGAGGCGAATTCCGACCGCTGGGTGACGCCCATGCTGACGCCTTCGACCGCGACGTCGATAATCTTATAGGTTGCGCCCGCCTTGCGCACGCGCCAATCCACATTAATCGGCGGGCCGCTGGGGCGAACGATCTGCGTCGTCACGGTGCTGTCGGCGTCGCCTTCCGGCCGGGCTCCGGTGATCTTGAAGGTCTCGCCCGAATACTCGGCGAAGCGGCCGGCGTAGGCGTCGACGATCATGCGCTCAAACAACGCCATGTATTCTTGACGCTGCGCGTCGTTGGCGACGTTCCAGTAACGCCCCAGCACCCAGCGGCCGATATAGGGGATGTCGAAACCTTCCACCAGCAGCGCGCGGAATTTTTCCTTAGCGGCGGCTTTGGTCCCCTTGTCGGAAAAGGTCTTGATCGCCCGATCACCCAGTTTTTGGATGAAGGCGCTGGCGCCGGGGTCTTGCGCCAAGGCGGTGCGGGCGATCAGGGGGAGCGTCGCCGCCGCCGCGAAACCCGCGACGGACTTGAGGAGCGCGCGACGGCCGGTCAGGGTCCGATCAAACATCGTCTTTAACTCGCTGCTGACGAAAGGGGCTGAAACGACATAACGCCCCCGTGGCGTTGCGCCAAGGGGGCGTCGTCGTATCAGCGTATGTGCGCGACGGTTACTTCTTTTTCGCCGGCGCTTCGGGGGTCTTTTCAAACGCGGGGAAATCGGGCTGCGCCACCGCCGCCTTTTCTTCGATGTCGGCCTTGCGCTGCTGACGATACAGGCTGCGCAAGGTGGCGTAGTAATCAACCGAATTGCGGCGCAGGTCTTCCACTTCTTTCAGCACCCGCGACCGACGGTCGATGCCGCCCGCGATGCCTTTGGCCATGTAGGCGCCTTCATGATCGGTGTTGGCCGCCCACATGCGCACCGGATCGGCCAGCGTGTCCACCGCATAGCCCGTCGCGTCGCGCATGCTGCTCGGCCCCAGGAACGGCAGCACGACATAGGGGCCTTCGTTGAAACCCCAAACCGCCAAAGTCTGGCCGAAGTCTTCTTTTTGGTCCGGGATGCCGGCGGCGGTGGCGACGTCGGCGATGCCGCCCGCGCCCAGCACGGTGTTGGTCAGGAAACGCCCGGTGGCGTGGATGGCGCCGTCAAAGTCGCCTTGCAGCAACTGATTGACGATGGTGATCGGGCTGAGCAGATTGGCGGTGAAGCTGCGCACCGATTCGCGCACCGGATCGGGCACGATGGCGTTGTACGCATAGGCCGCCGGGCCGATCACCAGGAAGTCGGCGGCTTCGTTAATGCCGAAAATCGCCCGGTTCAACGGCTCAAACGGATCATTGGCCTCCAGCCACGCCTCGCGCTCGCCGGGACCTGATCCTGGCAGCGAGCACGCCGTCAAAGACAAGGCGACGACGGCGGCCGAAGCGGCCCCTTTGAGGATTCGAAGGAAGCTGGCTCCAGTCATGGGGTTGTTCATCCTCTATATCTTTGGCCGTTGATATGGCTGACCGAAAATTGCGCGCGCGCCTCTCATAAACCAGCGGTATCACAGGCTATCGCCGGGAGCCAGCCTAACATCCGGGCGGTTAAGGGATAATGGCCGGAGTGTGGCGAGGCGGACACCATGGGGCGTTATCGGCGGCCGTTTAAGCTTTACTAGGCATAAAGATATCTTTATATATGCATTGAACTTCGAAGCCGTGAGAGGATCAGGCATGGACGCGCTGTTGACCTGCCTAAAAGCGGCGGCGGAGGAAACCCGGTTGCGCCTTCTGGCGTTGTGCGCGCATGGCGAGCTTACCGTCAGCGAGTTGGTGCAAATACTGGGTCAAAGCCAGCCGCGGGTGTCGCGCCACTTAAAACTATTGTGCGACGCCGGGCTGTTGGACCGTTTTCGCGAAGGAACCTTCGCATTTTTCCGGCTGGCGGAGGCGGGCCGCGGCGCTGCGCTGGCCCGTGTTTTGGTTGACGCGATTCCCGCCGACGATCCGGTGTTGACGCTGGACCTGGAGCGGCTTGACGCCATTAAGCGCCAGCGAGTCGAGACGGCCGCGGCCTATTTCCGCGACAACGCCGAACGCTGGGATGAAATCCGCTCGCTGCACGCGCCAGAACGCGAGGTCGAGTCGGCGCTGCTGGAGGTTTTGGGCGAAGCGCCGTTGGGGGACCTGCTCGACGTCGGCGCCGGCACCGGCCGGATGTTGGAATTGCTGGGCCCGTTCTGCGGCCGCGCCGTCGGGGTGGACCAGTCGCGGGAGATGCTGGCGATCGCCCGCGCCAAGCTGGAGCAGGCGGGCCTGCGCCACTGCCAAGTGCGACATGCCGACATGTACCAGTTGCCGTTTCCATCCGCTTCGATGGATGTCGTCCTTATTCACCAAGTGCTGCATTACGCCGAGTCGCCGGCGGAGGCAGTGGCGGAGGCGGCGCGCGCCTTGCGGCCCGGCGGCCGGCTGGTGGTGGTGGATTTCGCCCCGCATCTGCTGGAAAGCTTGCGCGAGCAGCACGCGCACC
>CALGOL010000072.1 GCA_937960755.1 uncultured Azospirillum sp. | reverse complement strand
GAGATTACAAGGTGACTGGAGTTCAGACGTGTGCTCTTCCGATCTGCTGATCGACATGGGGGTTAACGCCGTCGTCGCCGCCGGCTGGGCGGTGGACGACGGCGCGGCGGAGTGTTTTGCGCAAATCTTCTACACAAAACTTTACGGCGAAAAGGAAGGCTTGGGCCGCGCGGCATGGCGCGCCCGTCAGCATATCTATGATAAATTTGAAAACTCCACCACCTGGGGCGCCTATCAGATCTATGGCGAGCCGGATTGGCGGCCGGCCGGGCCGGGCGAAGGACAGGGGAGCGACAGCGACGGTTTCGCCTCGCTCGCCGAAGCGATCAATTGTGTTGAATGTGTCCGCCAAGACGCCCAGACCGGTTTGGCGCAGGATGTCGAAGCGCAGAGGCGGCAACTGGACAAAGTGGAAAACTGGGCGGTCAAAAATTCGTTGGCCGACGATGCGCAATTGCTCTACGCGCTGGCTTCGGCCAAAGCGGAGTTGGGCGACCTGGAAGGCGCCGTCGTCGATTATCGGAAGGCGCTGAAGGGCGAAGCTTCGCCGGTTCCGCTACAGGCGATAGAACAACTTGGCAATCTGTCGATTCGCGCAGCCCTACGCAACGATGATCCCGACAGGGTTAGAAAAGCTGTCGAAGCGGCGCTTATGCAGTTGGATATGTTGAGCAGCTTAGCCGAAACGGACGGCGATCACGATTCGTCTTGGGAGCGGAATGTGCTGCGCGGCGGCTGTAACAAGCGCCTCGCACAAATTGAAACCGGCAAAAATCGTACTGAAGCATTGACGAAGATGTTCAAATACTACAAAGCCGCGGCGGAAAGGCGCGCCGGCAAGCCGGAGCCCCATCCGCTACTGATGCAGGCGACGGCGTTGGTTTTGTTGGAGTTGCGCGACGGCGCCGCGGTGAGCGACGCCGTTCGGGCGGCGGATATCGACCGGCTGCTGGAAGGCGCTGGGAAGATCGCGGCGGATCGCGATGGCGAGGAGCCGACTTTCTGGCGCGGCGTCGCGGAGGCGGAAATTAAACTTTTGAAAGGCTTGCGCGCCAGGACGCTCGATAAAAAAGCTTGTCAGGAAATCGCCGAAGGCTATTCAAGGATATGGACGCGGGGCGGCTCGCGCCTGAAACTCAACGCCATCTTTGAACAAATCAAATTCATCTATGACGTTGCCAGCGATGCGCAGGACAACTTCAACGATTTGGCGCGCGGCTTGCTGGATATTCGGGAGATGTTGAAAAAAGCCACGCGCTAGGCCCAATAATCCCTGAAGCGTCGAAAATTCGGCGCTTTAGGGCGGCTATTTAGGAAAGCGCGCGCCCGGCAAAGACAGGCTGAGCAGCAGCCTGACCAGTCCGCCTTCGCTTATCAGCATGGCGGCTTGGCCGACCGACATCCAGCGTCGCTCGCGCTCTTTTTTCTCCGGCCAATCGTCCAACTCTTCAACGACTTTGAGCGTGAACACCGAGACCTTGCACAAAACATGGTCGCCGTTGTGCAACCGCTTTAGGTAATTGTAAGAATCAACGGGCTTTTTCTTGGTGCGACCGCGCACGCCGGCTTCTTCAAAAGCTTCCAGCGCAGCGGTTTCGTGCGGCTTGACGTTGTTTTCGATCCAGCCTTTGGGCAGGATCCAGCGGCGGGTCTCCCGCGACGTAATCAGCAGGATTTCCGTCTTGCCGTCGGCGGCTTTCCGGTAGGGAAGCGCCGCCGCTTGAAATTTCATCGCCGCTTTGTTGGTCATTCCGTTTTCCGCGCCGTTCCGCCGTTCAGACCAGCGCCTGAAGAAGATAATGGCACAAGTAGGCGACGCCGCCAGCAGCAGGAATGGTGAATATCCATGCCCAAACGATGGTCCCGGCCAGCCCCCATCGCACCGCCGCCGCACGGCGCGCGGCGCCGACCCCAACGATGGCGCCGGTGATAGTGTGGGTGGTGGATACGGGAATCCCCAGCCAAGTTGCGCCAAACAATGTAATTGCCCCGGCGGTTTCGGCGCAACAGCCTTGGAACGGCTTCAAGTCGGTGATGCGCGAACCCATGGTGCGCACGATGCGCCATCCGCCCATCAGCGTGCCCAGCCCCATGGCGACTTGGGCGGACAAGACCACCCAGAACGGCACATGAAACTGCGCGCCGAGATAGCCTTGGGAAAATAGCAGCACCGCGATGACGCCCATGGTTTTTTGCGCGTCGTTGCCGCCGTGGCCCAGCGAGTACATCGCGGCGGAAAAGAGTTGCAGCTTACGGAAGTGCCGGTCGGCGGAAAACGGCGTCATCCGCCGGCATGCCCAAGACGCGATCAGCATCAGCAGCAGCGCCAAAAGAAAGCCGGTGGCTGGCGACAGCACAATGGCGATGCTGGTTTTCATAAAGCCGGTGGACACCAGCGCGCCCAGCCCGCCCTTCGCGATGCCCGCCCCCGCGATGCCGCCGATCAGCGCGTGCGATGAGGAGGAGGGAAAGCCCAGCCACCAAGTGAAGACATTCCAGGCGATGGCGCCGATCAGCCCGGCCAGAATGACAAATGGGTCAATGACCGACGGTTCAACAATGCCGGTGCCGACCGTGGTCGCCACATGCAGGCCGAACACCATGAAGGCGATGAAGTTAAAGAACGCCGCCCATATCACCGCCAGATGCGGCGGCAGCACGCGGGTGGAGACCACTGTGGCGATGGAGTTCGCCGCATCATGCATGCCGTTGATGAAGTCGAACAGCAATGCGACGAAAATAATGCCGACCAATAGCGGCAGGCCGATAAGCACCGGTTCCATGGTCAGCCCTTAAACGTGGTCCAGCACGATGCTTTCGATAATATCTGCGACGTTGGCGCAGCGGTCGGTCACCTTTTCCAGCAGTTCGTAGGTTTCTTTGCGTCCCAGGAAGGTGATGACGTCGGGGCTTTGGCCGATCAGGTCCGACAGCGCGGTGACCAGCACTTGGTCGGTCTGGGTTTCCACCTGTCCGACTTGATCGCACATCGCGGTGATGCGCTCGGCGTTGCGGGTGACGTCGGTCAGCAGCGGCATGACTTCCGCCAATAAGCGGGCGGATTTTTGGATCGCCGCGGCGAAGTCGCGCATATGCCCATCGAAGGACTGCACCTTATAAAGCGCGACATGCTGCGCGACTTCATCCATCAGATCGACGGCGTCGTCCAGCGCGTTGACCAGCGCGTGAATGTCGGATCGATCAAACGGGGTGATGAACGAGCGATGCAGGGCGAGGATGGTTTCTCGGGTCACGGCGTCGGCGGCGCTTTCCACCGCGCTGAGATGAACGGCGCAGGCCGCCTGATTTTCCGGCGCGGCCGACATCAAGGCGGCCAGCGCGTCCGACGCCTCAACCAGCCGAGCGCTTAGATCATTGAAATGACAGAAAAAGCGCTCTTCCTTTGGCATCAGAGCGCGAAACAGACGTAAAACCATGTCCCCTCCTAAAGGGCGCCGCTTGCTCAGGCGCCGGGGACGCTATCATAAAAATGTCATAAAAATATAACAAAACGGCCACACCGAGCCGCGTCATTAAGCAGCGGCGCAGGGGGTCTATCCGAAAACGCTACTCTCCGTTACAGGCGCAGACGGATCAAGACGTGTCAAGATCCGTAAATGCGCCATCCGACTTTTGCGGTTGGTGAGGAGCATCCGCGTTTCACGCCCCCATCCGCTCCCGCAACAAAAGCGCGATGTGGCGGGGCTTGCGGCCCGTCCCTTCGTCGATCTGATGGCGGCAGGAAAAGCCGTTGGCGATGATCTCGGTCTCATTTCCGGCCGCCCGCACCGCCGGCAGCAAGGCGGCCTCCGCCATTTGCTGCGAGGCGGCGTAGTGCTCAGCCTCCAGCCCGAAGCCGCCCGCCATGCCGCAGCACCCGGTGTCCGCCAACTGAAACTCAACCCCCGGCAAGGCGCTCAGAGTTTTGC
Organism: uncultured Azospirillum sp.; assembly: GCA_937960755.1. Taxonomy (GTDB): domain Bacteria; phylum Pseudomonadota; class Alphaproteobacteria; order Azospirillales; family Azospirillaceae; genus Azospirillum. The sequence goes on along the minus strand of CALGOL010000072.1, from coordinate 354 downwards.
GCATCGCTTTCATCACGCCGAACGCTTTTTGATGACAATGGCCGTGGACCAGCAGCCGCTTGACCGGGGCGCCTGGCGGCGGTTCCGGCAGCGGCAAGGGACGGCCGCGCATCGCCTCGCGGGATAGGAACTCTTCCAGCAAAAAGATCTGCTTGCCCAATTGCGCCACCTCGGCCCCCAGCCCCAGGCTGTAGAATTCGTCGCGCATCGACAGCGTACACGACGGCTCCAGCCCGATGATTGGCGCGCCCGACGCCAAGGCGGGGCGGAGCGCGGCCAACACCCGGCGGGCTTCGTCCCGCGCCCTGCTCACCATGCCGGTGGAAAGATAGGTGCGCCCGCAGCATAGCGCCC
>CALGOL010000071.1 GCA_937960755.1 uncultured Azospirillum sp. | reverse complement strand
AAAACTTCATCCGATATCGGCTGTCCCGCCGACGCCCGCGCCAGCACCAAAGCGCCCACCAGCGCCGCCAAAACCGTCAGCGCTTTTGCACGCTTTGCATCCGCATCAGGAATCACGTCGGCAAGCACGGCGGTCAGGCTGTCCAGCCCATCGGCGAAAACTTGCGTCAGGACCGGATCGGCGCGGCGGCCGGCGTCGGCGCCCAGTGCTGCGAAGATACAGCCTAACTCCGGCTGATCGCGATGCGCCGTCGTCAAATAGCGCGCCAGCAAAGCGCCGTAGGCCGCCGGCCCGGCTTCCCCAGCGGCTTTGCGCCATTCTTCGCCGGTGCGGCGGATCACGGCGGCGCAAGCCTCCGCCGCCAGCGCGTCTTTTGATGGAAAATGCCGGTAAAACCCGCCGCGGGTGAGGCCGGCGGCGGCCATCACCTCTTCCACCCCGGCGCCGGCGAAGCCCTTATCACGGAAAATCCGCCCCGCCGTTTTGACAATGCGGGCGCGGGTTTTCGCCGCTTCTTCTTTGGTCGCCCGCATCGCCCCGCCCTTTCCGGTCAGGGCGCAGCGCGCCGAAACGCCACCAGTTTGGAGGTCAGCACCTGCACCACCTCGTCCCGCTGGTTCAAGGTTTCACTGCGGATGGCGACGATGCCGCGGTCGGGGCGCGAGCGCGACGGCGTGATGTCCACCACTTCGCTCAACACCCGCAATTCGTCCCCCGGACGGGTCGGCCGCGGCCACGTGATTTCCACCCCGGCGCCAATCAAGCCGCCGGCGATGGGCGCGCCGCCGCCCACCAGCAGTTTCATCGTCACCGCCGCGGTGTGCCAACCGCTGGCCGCCAAACCGGCGAACAGGCTGTCCGCCGCCGCCGCCTCATCAAGATGAAAGGGCTGCGGGTCAAACTGGCCGGCGAAGTCTTTGATCTGGCCCACGTCCAGCACATGGCGGGCGCTCTCAAACCGTTGGCCGACGTGGAGATCCTCGAGATACAGGCGTTGCGAATCGGTCATGGCTTGTCCTTTGCTGTTCGACCAGCAAATTAGATGATGAATATCATCTAATCAAGCCCACGGCCCGCCGGGACGGATCAATTGCTGTTCAATAACACTTCCGCCCCACTGGTCCCCCGGCGCCTCGCGCGCCAACGCAAAACCAAAATCGTCATAGAGCCGCCGCGCCGCGTCCAACCCCTTGAAGGTCCAAAGTTGCGTCTCGCGAAACTCTTGCCGATCACAAAATTCCGTCGCTTCCGCCAGCAGGCGCCGGCCGACGCCTCGACCACGGCAACTTTCATCCATAATGAACCAGCGCAGATGCGCTGCGCCGCCGCCCAAATCCTCGCCGTCGATGGCGACCGAGCCGACGATCCGACCGTTTTGCAAGGCGATCCACAGGCCGTTGCAAGGGTTCTCCAGCCGGCTGACGAATTCCGCCATCCCGCTGGCCACCTGACTTTCAAACACCCAGCCGAAACCGACACGGGCGGCGTAGTAGGCGGCGTGCATTTCCGCCACCCGCCCCACCACCCCCGGCCGATAGCCTGCGACGATGTCGATCGACGGAACCAGCCCGGTGTCGGCGCTGTCCGCGCCGCTCGCCCGCAACGCCTGGGCGTAGGCCGCCAGTCCTTGCGCCACGGTTCGCCGCTCGTCGGGGGCCAAGAGCGCCAGCGCCGCCGTCGCCTGATTGCGGCCGAAAGCGTGGATGTCGGCGACGGTGCGGGCGCCTTGCGGCGTCAACGACAGCTCCTTCACCCGGCTGTCGCCGCCGCCGGCCGCTTCGCGCAATTCCCCCGCCTTTATCAGCTTGGCGATCATGCGGCTGACGCTGGATTTCTCCAGCCGCAACAGCGGCGCCAATTGCGCGGCGGTCGCCACGCCCCGCGCGCCGATCTCCATCAGCGCGTGTACAGCGGAAGGCGAGTAGTCGGTGGCCGCCAGCGTCGACCGCATGAAGCCCAACTCGCGCACCATGGCGCGCGACGCGGCGCGGACGTCTTCGATTAACGACGGATCGACGGTCATCTCTCACCGCTCCCTTGCCGGATTATAGTTGTATTATACAACTATCTGCGCAAATGAGAAGTCCCTTTCCCAGGACGCCGGGAAAGGCGGCGCGGTCGCCCGCGCCATAGAAAGCGCCGCGCAAGGGCGAGGTTGGGGTGGGACGCCCGGCGTGCATCGCCGAAAGCCCGCGGCTGTACGTGGTTTAGCCGGCGTCGGTGATCCGCAAGCCCTGGCGTTCCGTAATGGGTGTGAACCTGTTACGGAGCCGCCATGTCCCAGCAGCCCCCTTCTTCCCGCTGCGCCTGGATCACCGGCGGCGGCGGCGGCATCGGCGCCGCGCTGGCGTTGCGACTGGCGGCGGACGGCTGGCGCGTCGCGGTTTCCGCCCGCTCCGCCGACAAACTGGCCACCGTCGCCGCGGCGGCTCAGGCGGGCGCAATCGTCCCCTACCCGCTTGACGTGACCGACGCCGCCGCCGTCGCAGACGTTGCGACGCGCATCGAACAGGACTTCGGCGGGCTTGATCTCGCCGTGTTGAACGCCGGCACGCACACGCCGATGGGCGTCGCGGACTTTTCCGCCGCCACCGCCCGCGCGCTGATGGACGTCAATTATATGGGAGTCGTCCATGGGCTGGCGGCGCTGCTGCCGGCGTTCACCGCCCGGCGCCGCGGTCAGATCGCCGTCGTGGCGTCGGTCGCCGGCTGGCGCGGCCTGCCGACCGCCGCCGCCTATGGCCCGACCAAGGCGGCGCTCATAAACTTATGCGAATCCCTGCGGCCGGAATGTCGGCGGGCCGGCGTCGATTTGCGCCTGATCTGCCCCGGCTTCGTCGCCACGCCGCTGACGGCGCGCAACGACTTCCCGATGCCGGACCTCATCACCGCCGAGCGCGCCGCGGACGAGATCATGCGCGGACTGGCCGGGCGGCGTTTTGAAATCGCCTTCCCGTGGCGCTTCGTCTCCGCGCTGCGCCTCGCCCGCCGCCTACCCTACCGGCTTTACTTCGCGCTGACTGAAAGGATGCTGTCCCGATGAATGAAGACGCGCGCCGCGGCGGCCTCGACCGCTGGATCACCTTTCTTGAAACGTTGAACGCGGAAAGTCTGCCGGAGTTGGACGCGCTGACCACCGCCGACGTGCGCTTCGCCGATCCTTTCAACGACGTGCGCGGCCGCGCCGGGGTGCGGCGGGTGCTGGACCACGCCTTGCACAGTTGCGCCGACCCGCGCTTCGTCATTGAGCGCCGTGGGCTCGACGGCGATTTGGGATTCTTGCGCTGGCGGTTCGACGCGCGGGCGAAGTGGATCGGCGACTTCGGCTTTAATGGCGCGGCGGAAATACTGCTGACGCCGGAAGGCTTGGTCAAATCCCACGTCGAATTCTGGGACGGCGGCGAGATTTACCGCCGCATGCCGCTGTTGGGCGGCCTCGTCCAAGCCGTCAGCCGGCGGGTGTCCGCGAGCTGACGGCGTAGCGGGGAAGGTCAGCTTTCCCGCCGCAGTCGCCAAAAGCCGACGTCGATGCTGGCGGCCCTGAACCCGCCCTCGCAATAGGCGAGGTAATACTCCCACAAGCGGGCGAAGCGCTCATCGAAGCCCAGGGCGGCGATTTGCGGCCAAGCGCGCAAGAAGCGCCGCCGCCATTCCGCCAGGGTTTCGGCGTAAGAAGCGCCAAACATCTCGACATGATCGACGACAAACCCCGCCGCCGCCGCGTGGCGGGCGATGGCGGACGGACTGGGCAGCATGCCGCCGGGGAAAACCCGCCGCTGGATGAAATCGCAATGCCGGCGGTAGTTGTCGAAGCGGGCGTCGTCGATGACGATGGATTGCAGCACCGCAACGCCGCCAGGGACCAGCCTGTCGCGCAAAGCGGCGAAATAGCGCGGCCAGTTTTCCTCGCCGACCGCTTCAATCATCTCAATCGACACGATGCGGTCGAATACCCCGTCGGCGTCGCGATAATCCTGCAAACGCAAATCGGCTTGGCCGCCTAATCGTTTTTGCGCGTAGGCCAATTGCTCTTTCGACAAGGTGAGGCCGGTGACGCGGGCGCCGGCTTGGGTCAGGCGTTCCGCCAAAGCGCCCCAGCCACAGCCGATTTCCAGCACGCGACAACCGTCGCGCAGATCCAACAGGTCGGCGACCCGGTCGAGCTTGGCCGCCTGCGCCGCTTCCAACGACATGCCGGGCGCGGCGTAAAGCGCTGAGGAATATTGCATACCGCCGTCGAGCCATGCGGCGAAGAAGTCGTTGCCAAGATCATAGTGAAAGGCGATGTTGCGCCGGCTGCCGCGCCGCGTGTTGGCGTTGAACAAATGAACAAGCCGATTTAGCGCGCTCGCCAACCAGCCGCCTTGCATGCCGGCGCTTAGCGCCGGCTCGTTGCGGGCGACGATTTCAATCAGCGCCGGCAGGTCGTCGCACCGCCACAGGCCGTCGATATAAGCATCCGCAAAACCCACCGGCCCGCCCCGCAGGAGGGCGCGCGCCACCGCCGAGGGCTGCGACAGCGTGATTTCCACGCAAGGCCCCTCTCCCCCGCCAAAACGCCAAGCCCGGCCGTCCGGCGCAGCGATGCGCAAGGAGCCATAGCGAACCCCAGAGGCGATGCGCAGCATCTGATTCAGCCAAAAGCCATCCCGCCAAGCCGTGAAGCGGTTTTGGCGCGGCGGGGCGGCGTCGTATAGGGCGGCGTCACTCATCGGGGAAAGGCTCCTCGCTATAACCGGAAAGCGGCTTGGTTCAGCCCTGATTTCATTGTCGTTACGCCGCGCCCTCCCCAGCGGATCACCTTTTCATTTTTTTTGCCGCCCCGCTCGCCCGCCGGTGATCCAGCGCCAATTTGCTTGCGTAATGACTGACATGCCAAACCTTTCCCTTGTCGCCATCGACGCCCTTCCGCCAGCGCTCACGCCGCAAGGTTCGACGCCGCGAGACTGTTTGTCGGCCGATGTGACGGCGATAGCCCTGTCGGCTGACCGTCAGGCGTTCGCCCGGCTATTCGCCCATTTCGCGCCGCGCATCAAAGGCTACATGACCCGCCAAGGGTTGAGCCCGGCGCGCAGTGAAGATCTGGCGCAGGAAACCATGCTGACGGTGTGGCGCAAGGCGGCGCTGTTCGACCCGGCCCGCGCCGACGCCGCCACCTGGATCTTCACCATCGCGCGCAATCTGCGCATCGACGCCCAGCGGCGTGAAGGCCGCCCGACGGCGCCGGAGGAAAGCCTGGCCCACCTGCCCGATCACGCGCCGCCGGCCGACGCCGTCGCCGCGGCGGGCCAAACCAG
>CALGOL010000070.1 GCA_937960755.1 uncultured Azospirillum sp. | reverse complement strand
GTCAACCCGGCGGCGGTCGGGGCCGACGTAATCGGGCGCGACGATGAACGGCCGGTCTTTGCGCAACAATTCGGCCACGCTCTCCCGCAGCCGTTTCGGCGCCACCGGCTTGACCAAAAAGTCGTTGGCCCCGGCGTCGCGGCAGGCGCGCACGGTTTCCGGGTCGCCGTGGGAGGTCAGCAGGATGATCGGCGTCGCCGGATTCGGGCTGGCCGGATTGCGCCGCACCCATTTCAACAGGTCCAGCCCGGTGTGACCCGGCATTTCCCAATCAGTGATGATGAGATCGGGCGGCGTGCGCCGCATATCGGCGACCGCTTCCGCCACTGACCCGGCCTCCATCACATGTTCAAAGCCGAAACGCCGCAACAGGCCCCGCAGCAGCGTGCGGATGTAGGGCATGTCTTCAACAATAAACACGCGCAAGGATGCTGCGCCCGGCAACTCCATGGGTTGTTTTCTTTCCATTTCATTTTCTTCGGCATTATGAAATAAAGGTATTGTATTTTCGTTAAATTTCGTACGCTAACGAACAAACGGACGTTTCGCCGCGCTTTCTTGCCAGCCTGCAAGCTTTCCGCCCGTCGAAAATCCGATTAGTCTTGCGACGAAATAAGCGGCGACAGCCGATGTTTGCGCCATAATGATTGAACAGGTAAGCGGCGATGGATATCGAGCAGAGAATCTGGACGGCGGATGACGGTTGGCGGACGGCGCAAGCGTTTAGCGCCGCCGACGCTTCCGCGGCGTTGGTTTTCGTTTTCGCCGCCCCCGGCTTGCTGGATGACGGCGAAAAATGGCGGGAAATCGCGGCCCGTCATCCCGGCGCGCGAATCATCGGCTGCTCGACCGGCGGGGAAATCGCCGCCGACGAGGTGCTGGACGGCGCGGTCGTGACGGCGGCTTTGCGTTTCAGCGACGCGACCGTAACCGCGGCCCACGTCGAGCTGGCGGATTACGGCGGCGATTCGCGGGCGGCCGGCGCCGCTCTGGCGGAAAAACTGCCGCGGGACGGGTTGAAGCTGGCTTTCGTGCTCGCTGACGGGGTGCAGGTCAACGGCGCGCAACTGGCGCTCGGCATGCGCGGCGTTTTGGGCGACGAAATCGCGCTGAGCGGCGGGCTGGCC
>CALGOL010000069.1 GCA_937960755.1 uncultured Azospirillum sp. | reverse complement strand
GGTGGCCGTCGTCCGCCACCGCCCAGGCCGGGTAGCTCAACCGCCGCGCCAACTCGCGACCGCCGCGCGACCGACCGCACAGCAGCAACGGCGCGGCGTTGTTCGACATCGAGTGCAAATCCAGCAGGACGTCGGCTTCGGCGTAAATCGGCCGCAGCTTGCGGGCGCGGGCGATTTCAGTGCTGATGCGCGGCGAGTCCAAGTAGTCGTCACGCCAGATCCGGTTGAAATCTTCGTCAACGAAACGGTTGGCGTAGGGGTCGATCGGATCGAACGCTAGAAACGCCGCGACATTGGCGAAAACCAGGGTCAGTTTACCACGCTGCGGGCGCAGATTCATTTCGTGCAGCGCGGCCAGCGCCGTCGCGCCGCATATCTCGTTGCCATGAGTCAGCGCGTTGAGCAGCAGGTGCGGCCCATGGCGCCCCGAATCAAAGGTGTCGACATACTCCACGCCTCGGTTGCCGGCGCGGAATGCGGAAATGTCCGGCGACATAACATCCACCTGCGGAAAACCGAAATCAGGCGTCATGACGACGTTTCTCCGCCGCGGCACGGTGTGCGGCTTACCGTTAGATGGCGTTCGCCGGTCTTTTGCGCCAGGGCCGGGCGTGGCGTCGACGTTCAGAACACCAAGCGTTTATGCAAGGGTGCGCCGCAATATAAATGACCGTTTTGAGTCGACGCCCCCTCAGCGAATCGTTTATACATCATTATTGATTGCGGTGAAATGAATCTGCGTCGGGGCTGGCATGGGCTTGGTAATCGACGATGTGCTGGTCCGCGACGATCCGGTAGGCGACCCGGTTCCAGTTGTTTTCGACTCGCCACATTCGGGGGTTAATTACCCTAGGGATTTTGATTTTATTTGTCCCTTGGCGGCGCTGCGCCAAGCCGAAGATACTTATGTTGAGGAATTGTTCGCCGCAGCGCCGGAATTTGGCGCAACCTTGCTGTACGCCCTGTTCCCACGCAGTTATATCGATGTCAATCGCGCCGCGGACGATATCATTCCGGCGCTGCTGGATGAGCCGTGGCCGGGGATTTTACGTCCCAGCGACAAAAGCGCCGCCGGTATCGGCCTGATCCGGTCACAGATTCGCCCCGGTCAACCGGTGTACGACGGCCGGCTGTCGGTCGCCGAGGTGGCGGAGCGCATCGACCGCTATTATCGCCCTTATCATTTTCAGACGGCGGAAGTCCTCGACGGTTTGGCGGACCGTTTTGGCCAGGCGTGGCTAGTGGATTGTCATTCCATGCCGTCGGCGGGCTTGCCGTCGGCGCCGCCGTCTTCATCGCGGCGCCGCGGATGGGGGGTTGATTTCGTCATCGGCGACCGCGACGGGACCACTTGCGAACGGGGATTTGTTGATTTCATCGCCCAGCGCTTGCGCGCCATGGGCTATTCGACCACGCTCAATAAACCTTACAAGGGGGTTGAGATGGTGCGGCGTTACGGCGATCCGGCGCGCGGCCGTCACGCGGTTCAACTCGAAATCAACCGCAGCCTCTATATGAATGAAGAGACGCTGGAGAAGACGGCGGACTTCGACGATTTGCGCAGCGCCATGACCGCGCTCGCCGCCGACATTTGCTCGTACGCCGCCGCCGCGACAGCGCGCGGCCAGGCGGCGGAATAGCCGGCTCAGCGATTGTATTTTTCGATTTTGATAATGTTGAAGCCGCGCTTGGCGGGAAAACGGGCGGAGATCTTATCTTGCGCTTTGTTTTCGTCCAGCGCCCAGACGATATAGCGCCGCCCCTTGCGCCAGCCGTCCAGCGCGACCGGATCGACGCTGGAATTCACCTTCGCCGCGAAGTCGGGATTGCTGAGGTGAACCACCCAGCCGGCGTCGGATTTGGTGCGCCGGTCGTCCAGCACGATCAGGCGATTGCGTTCGACGCCCACTGATTTTAGCCGCTCCTCCACCTCGACGCAGGCGCGGTCGATGCCTTCCTTACGCCGTTTCGCCGCCTCCAGATCGCGGCGCAATTGCAGGCACGCGCGGGCGAGCCGGCGGACCCGGTCGGATTGCGCCTGTTTGCGGACGGCGCCTTTCTCCAGCATCTGCCCGGTCTCCCGCAGCCTTTTCATGGCGAGGGTCAGGGAAATCGCCAGGGCGGCGAGCCCGATGCAGGCGGCGAGCAGGTAGGCCAGCATGGCTTGGGTCGGCTCCGTCAGGACTTGAGAGCGTCGGGCTTCATCGCGTCCACCATGCCGATGTCGATCAGGCGGGAGATCTGATAGCCGAAGGCGGGAGGGTAGCGGCGTTCGATTTCAGCCCGCGCTTCGGCGATGGAGCGCGCCCAAATCTCCATGATTTGCGGCTGGGCCCACGACGAATCGACATAGGCGTGTTCGCGTTGCTCGAACGTGGGCTGGCCGACATATCGGTTGACCACCTCGGCGTAAAAACACGGCGCGTCTTTGACTTCGTCGCCGATGATGCGCACCACCGCTTCGCCGAAGCTCTGAGCGTCGGCCATCCGGCGCTCTAAAAGTTTGCGGCGCTTGACGGCGTCGGAAGCAATATTATCCGCTTCTTTCAGGGCTTTAGCCCGTTCCGCCGAGCGGGAGTCCAACTGCGTCTCCAGCTTGGCGCAGGCGGCGAAGCGCTCTCGAAACCCATCAACGCCGTAGCGCTTTTCCAAGGATTTCTCACCGAGATAAACCACGACGCGGCCGATGGCGAAAGCCGCCCCGGAAAGTCCCAAAGCGACGAACAGCGCTTGCACATCGAATCCGGCCATGGTCGCGCTTTCTCGGCGATGAATCCCGCTGCGTTCATTACCGCTCTAATAAATTCCGATCAACCATGACGGCCGATTATCGCGCGGAATTCAAAATCAATCACGCCTATGCCGCACTGTTTGATTTAATCTGGGGCCGCTTATCCGCAACTGGAACGCACCGCCGATGATAAACCGCCAGCGCGCCGCGTCTTCGATTTACCAGGGGGCGATTCTGACCGCCGCCTTGGTGCTGGTGGCGACCAGCGTCACCGACGGGGTGTTGCACGTCATCGAATTTGTTTCGATGGACGGTCGGCCATCGGTGGAAAGCGTCACCGCGGTGGGATTGCAGGTGTTGGCGCCGGTGGTGGCCGCCGCGGCGCTGCTGCTGCTGCTGGGCCTGGACTGGCG
>CALGOL010000068.1 GCA_937960755.1 uncultured Azospirillum sp. | reverse complement strand
CCCCCCCCGCCGGTCTGGCGCTTCGCCCCGCCGCCGCGCCCGTTCTATTACGATAATTATCGTCGCCACAATCATGATCGCCGCCACGACTGGCGCGGCCATAACCATGATCGGCGCTGGCGGCGCTGATCGCCGCCCTAAATATCGCCGCCGCCCTAAATCAACGCTGCGGCGACGCCGAACGCCCCTCTCGCCTTCGGCGTCGCCGCATCATGGTGACGATATAAGTATACAACAGTTCTCTTTGTGCGCGTTATTGGTCAACTAGCGACACAAAGTGGCAAAATTGTGTCTTTTTATATACTTAACTGCCACGGTTGTTTCATATTTTTAATATTTCAAATAAATAATTCGTATATAAGGTTTTTTGTTTGATTTCGTATTTAACCACATGATAACGAATTACTCCAACGTCGGCTCGGGACACCGTCAAACGTTCCTATCCGCCTCCGTTCGGTTAGATCTTTATCTTGCTCGTCGCATGGCTTTCCCACCTGCGTGCGCGGATCAAGAGAAGACCGCAATCAAAAAGACTTATTGCTTGTATTGGCGCAGCTACTGTATTGGCGGAGAGAACCAGCATGTTCGAAACTGTGCGGAAAATTGTTGAAAGCCCGGTCTTTCAATGGTCAATTATCGGCGTTATTCTTTTTAACGCCATCCTTCTTGGCATCATGACCTCCACCAGCCTTACCGAAAGCCAGCATCACACGCTGGAAATGCTGGATAATATCTGCCTTATCATCTTCTGCATCGAAATCGTCCTAAAGTTCATCGTCTATCGTCTCGGCTTTTTTAAAAGCGGCTGGAACGTTTTCGACTTCGTCGTCGTCGCCATCGCGCTGGCGCCGGGATCGGGCGAGTTGTCGGTGCTGCGGTCGCTGCGCGCCTTGCGGTTGATGCGTCTGGCCACCGCGCTGCCGGCGATGCGCCGGGTCGTCGCCGGCATGTTCAAGGCGATTCCGGGCGCCGCTTCGGTCGCCGGCGTCCTGTTCATCATGTATTACGTCGCGGCGGTGATGGGCACCAACTTCTTCCGCGACACCAATCCCGAGTTTTTCGGCGATTTGGGCAATTCGCTGTTCACCCTGTTCAAAATGATGACCCTGGAAGGTTGGCCCGACATCGCCGACGCGGTGTTGGAGAAGCAGCCGACCGCCTGGCCGTTCTTCGTCCTGTTCATCATCTTCACCACCTTCACGACGCTGAACCTGCTGTTCGGCATCATCGTGGGCGCGATGGAAGACGCCAAGGAAGAAGAAGCCCGCGCCAAGATGGAGGAAAAGGGCATCGCGATGAGCGAGGAGACCAGCGAAATGCGCCTCGCCGTCATCGAAAACGAAGTGCGGATGATCCGCGAAATGCTGACGAAAGCGCAAGGCGGCGCCTCCTAACCTGTCCGGGCGGGACAAATAAAAAAAGCCGGCGGCGGGGGCCGTCGGCTTTTTTTTGTGGATCATCGGCCTATTTGTCGTGCGCCGGGGCCAGTTGGTCGATGCGGTGCGCCATTTCGACATCCCGGCCGGTGACGCCTTCAACGTCGCGGCTGAATAAAATGATCTCGACGCGGCCCTCGTCATTGAACCATTCGGGGTGGTGCGCCCATTTCTCAGCCAGCAGCGCCACTTGCGTCATGAAGGCGAAGGCGGCGGAGAAATCGGGAAAATGAAAGGTCTTGCGAATGGCGTCCCGCTCCAGCACCTCGGCCCAGCCGTGCAACTCCCGCAACGCCGTCTGGCGACGGACGCCGGCGAGCCTGTCAGTGGAATCTTGTTCCGACATTGGCGCCTCTCCCCTTGATTGTCACATTGCGCTGACCCGCGTTTCCGGCGGGTCGGCTGCGGCGCGCCGGGGAGACGGGCGATGATCGGGCGGGCGTCGCACGTCTTTGCGGGTCCGCCATCGCTGGAGGATATCACCATCCTGGCGGAAGAAGCGCTAAAATCATTGCCGCAGGAACTGTTAAACGCCGTGCAAGGCGTCGGCGTGCGGGTGGAGGACTTTCCCGACGAAGAAACCGAGCGGGAAATGGCGCTGGAGAGCCCGTTCGACCTGCTGGGCCTCTATCGCGGCGTGGATTTGCTGCGCCGTTCGGTCGGCGACGTGCGCGGCGAACCAGACGTGATTCTGCTCTACCGCCGGCCGATCCTCGACTACTGGTGCGAAACCGAGGAAGACCTGCCGCATATCGTGCGCCATGTGCTGATCCATGAAATCGGCCACCACTTCGGCTTTTCCGACGACGACATGGAGCGGCTGGAGGCGGAGACGGATTAGCAGGAGGGGCTCAAGGCGCCAGCCCCAACACCGTCAAGCGCGACAGGTGCGTCACCGCCAGACCCTCCATGCCCAGCACCAGCCAGCGCAGCGCGCGCGCCGGCAGTTCGCCCCCCAGCCCTTCGCCTGGGAACAGGTCTTTCAGGATCGGTCCCATCATCTGGTTGAAACGGGCGGTCAGCGCGCCGAGACCGGCCAGCGCGGCGCAGCCGCCGACGATGAAGTAAGCCGCCCCGGCGGTGAAGCTGTAGAACTGCGGCGCGCCAAGGTAAATCAGCACGCCCAGCGCGATCCAAAGCCAAGCCGGCCAGAGATCGGGCGGCGGCGGAGCGGCCGGCTGGTCGCGACGAGGGTCGAAGACGCTCACCGGATCAGCCGCCCGGCACATTGCGCCACGCCAGCACCATGGCGGGGCGGCCGGCGGCGTCGGTCAGCGGCAGCAG
>CALGOL010000067.1 GCA_937960755.1 uncultured Azospirillum sp. | reverse complement strand
GTTCAGACGTGTGCTCTTCCGATCTGGCGCCGTGGAAAGAGCCGCCGCCCGACGGGCTGGCCGCCGTCGGCTTGGGTAAAAGCTTCAAGAAGCGGCCGGTGGTGCGCGACGTGTCGGTTTACGTGCGCCGCGGCGAAGCGGTCGGACTGTTGGGGCCGAACGGCGCCGGCAAAACGACATGCTTTTACATGATTACCGGCCTGATCGCCGCCGACCGCGGCATGGTGATGCTGGACGGCGTCGACGTGACCGCTTTGCCGATGTACCGCCGCGCCCGGCTGGGCATCGGCTATCTGCCCCAGGAAGCCTCGATCTTCCGCGGACTGTCGGTGGAGGACAACATCCGCGCGGTGCTGGAGGTGGTGGAGCCGGATCGCGACGTTCGCGAACAGATGCTCGACGAGCTGCTGTCGGAATTCTCCATCACCCATTTGCGCACCGCCCCAGCCTTGGCGCTGTCGGGCGGCGAGCGGCGCCGGGTGGAGATCGCCCGCGCGCTGGCCTCCCAGCCGCATTTCATCCTACTGGACGAACCCTTGGCCGGCATCGACCCCATCGCGGTCAACGACATCCGTCATCTGGTGTCGCATCTGTGCGACCGCGGCATCGGCGTGTTGATTACCGATCACAACGTGCGTGAAACGTTGGATGTCGTCGATAGGGCATACATCTTGCACGACGGTGTGGTATTAATGGAGGGAGAACCGCAGGAGATTGTGGCGCATGAAGATGTGCGCCGAGTCTACCTGGGGGACCGCTTCACCCTCTGACGTCTTTTTCGGTGCGATGGCGCTCGCTCAACGACTCGACCTCCGTCAGACGCAAAGTCTGGTGATGACCCCGCAGTTGCAGCAGGCGATCAAGCTGCTGCAACTGTCCAATCTTGAACTGTCGGCCTTCGTCGAGCAGGAGCTGGAGCAAAACCCGCTGCTGGAGCGCGACGATTTTGAGCGCGACCCGATTGAAGCCCACGGCGGACAGGCCAACGGCGACGCCGGGGCCGGCTCCGACGGCGGCGGCGAAAGCGCTGTCGGAGAAGAAAACGGCATGGCGCCGATGGAGTTCGACGGCCGCACCCGCGACACGGCGGAGATGACGTCGTCCGACACCATATCTTCCGACGGGCCGCTCGACACCGACTTTGAAAACGTCTACGCCGACGACAAGTTTGAGACCGGCGGCGACGGCGATTATCTGGGGTCCTGGGAAGGGGCGGGCTCCGGCTCGTTCGACGGCGAGGAATCGCCGTTCGAGGCCAACCTGTCCGGTTCGGCCAGCTTACGCGACCATCTCGAAGCCCAGCTTAATATCGAATGCGTCGACCCGGTGGATCGCGCCATCGGCTTGGCGCTGATTGATCTGCTGGACGAGGCGGGCTACCTGACGGCGCCGCTGGCGACGCTGGCCGAACAATTGGGCTGCCCGCTGGAGCGGGTGGAAAGCGTGCTGGCCCGCGTCCAGCGCTTCGACCCCACCGGCGTCTTCGCCCGCTCGCTGAAAGAATGCTTGGCGTTGCAGTTGCGGGAAAAGAACCGACTCGACCCCGCCATGCAGGCGCTGTTGGATAATCTGGAGCTGCTGGCGGCGCGCAACCTGCCGGCGCTGATGAAGGTCTGCGGCGTCGATCAGGAAGACATCGCCGAGATGGTGAGCGAGATTCGCGCGCTCAACCCTAAGCCGGCGCTGCAATTCGACCACGCCCCAACGCAACTGGCGACGCCGGACGTCATGATGCGCGCCAGCCCCGGCGGCGGCTGGCTGATCGATCTCAACCCCGACACCCTGCCCAAGGTGCTGGTCAACCAGCGCTACGCCAGCAAGGTCACCGGCGGCGCGCGGTCGAAGGAAGACAAGGAATACATCAGCGAGCGGCTGCAATCGGCCAATTGGCTGGTGAAGTCGCTGCACCAGCGCGCCACCACGATTCTAAAAGTGGCGACGGAGATCGTCCGCCAGCAGGACGCCTTTTTTCACAAGGGCGTGACCCACCTGCGCCCCTTGATCCTGCGCGACATCGCCGAAGTGATCGGCATGCACGAAAGCACCGTCAGCCGCGTCACCTCCAACAAGTTCATGGCGACGCCGCGCGGCGTGTTCGAGCTGAAGTATTTTTTCACCGCTTCGATCCAGAGCGCCGACGGCCAGGCGGCCCATTCCGCCGAAGCGGTGCGCCACCGCATCAAGACGATGATCGACCAGGAATCGCCGCAAGACGTGCTGTCCGACGACAAGATCGTCGAAATCCTGCGGGCGGACGGAATCGACATTGCCAGACGGACGGTTGCGAAGTATCGTGAAGCAATGCGCATTCCATCTTCTGTGCAGCGACGTCGAGCGAAAACGTCCGGCATGTAGACGGGGTCCGTTAAATCGGGGTCTTCTTCAGACCGGACATCGGACGGAAAAAGGAGGTCGGCGCAATTACGGCTGCCGACGTTGACAGTCGGCGATGTCGTCTCTATCTTCGCCCTCCGCCCGTCCGGGCTTAACGATGCGCGTTTTCGCTTATCGGCGTTGGCCACTTTTGGAATAACCCCAACATGCAACTGACCGTCAAAGGCAAACAGATCGACGTGGGCGACGCGCTGCGCACCCATGTCGCGGACAGCCTGAATTCCGTCGTCGGCAAATACTTCAACAATTCGCTGGAAGCGAACGTCGTGTTCTCTCGCGACGCCCACTTGTTCAAGGCCGACATTCAGGTCCACGTCGGGCGCGGCATTCTGCTGCAAAGCGCGTCCGAAGCGACTGAGCCCTACCCCGCCTTCGACACCGCTTGCGACAAGCTCGGCAAGCGCCTGCGCCGCTACAAGCGCCGCCTGCGCGATCACCACGGCAGCGATGAAGCCGCCGACGCTCTGCCTGCGCGTTATCAGGTGATCGAAGCGGAACCGGAAGATCATTCTGACGAGCACGCCGAAGACGCCAACAGCCTGGCGCCGTTGGTGGTGGCCGAAATGCAAACCTCCATTGACCAGCTTTCGGTTTCCGAAGCCGTCATGCGGATGGAATTGGCCGACCGGCCGGCGCTGTTGTTCCGCAACCGCGCCCATGGCGGGCTGAACATGGTGTATCGCCGCGCCGACGGCAATGTCGGCTGGGTCGACCCGCACGACCTGGAGCGGGCCGGCGCCTGACGCCGGTTCAACACGTCCCCAAGGCCGGCCGGCGACGGCCGGCCTCGCGGTCGCCCCAGAGGTCCATCCTACATGCTTGACTTGATTACCCCGCACGCCGTTCTTCCCGCCCTTAAGGCGGCTTCAAAGAAGCAGGCGTTGCAGGAGCTTGCGCGCAAGGCGGCGGACCTGACGGGTCAGCACGAACGCGCGATTTTCGACGTGCTGCTGGAGCGCGAGCGTCTCGGCACCACCGGCGTCGGACACGGCATCGCCATTCCCCACGGCAAATTGCCCGGATTGACGCGGGTGCATGGGCTGTTCGCCCGTCTGGACAAGCCGATTGATTTCGATTCCATCGATGACCAGCCGGTGGATTTGGTTTTTTTGCTGCTGGCCCCGGAGCATTCGGGCGCTGACCATCTGAAGGCTTTGGCCCGCGTTTCGCGCATGCTGCGCGACGCCAACGTCTGCGCCAAGCTGCGCGGCTCCGACAACGCCGATGCTATTTTCGCCATCCTGACCCAGAGCGACTCGGGAAGCGCTTAATCGCCGCGCGTCATATTCGCGGCGCCCGGCTTTGGACGATGGCGGATAAAAAAAGGGCCGCGGCGTTAAGCCGACGGCCCTTTCGTTTTTCCAGCGGTTCGCGGCGTCAGCGCAGGCCGAGCTTACGCTCCAGCCAATGGATGTTGTAATCGCCGTTGATGAATTCCGATTCGCCGATGATGCGGTGATGCAGCGGCAAGGTGGTTTCAACGCCGCCGATAACGAACTCCTCAATCGAGCGGCGCAGCCGCATCAGGCATTCGTTACGGGTGGCGCCATGCACCACCAGCTTAGCGATCAGGCTGTCGTAGTGCGACGGCACCTTATAGCCGTCATACAACGCCGAATCCACCCGCACCCCCAAACCGCCCGGCGCGTGGTAGCCGCTGATGCGGCCGGGCGACGGCATGAAGGTTTCCGGGTGCTCGGCGTTGATGCGGCATTCGATGGCGTGGCCTTCGAAGCGGATTTCATCCTGGCCATAGCCCAGCGGCGCGCCCGAGGCGATGCGGATTTGCTCGCGCACCAGATCGACGCCGGTAATCATCTCGGTGATGGTGTGCTCGATCTGGAGCCGGGTGTTCATTTCAATGAAATAGAACCGCCCGTCCTCATAGAGGAACTCCATGGTGCCGACGCCGCGATAGCCGATCGCCGCCGCGGTCTTGGCGGCCAGCGCGCCGATTTCCTCGCGCTGCGCTTTGTTCAGGGCCGGCGACGGGGTTTCCTCCACCACCTTTTGGTGACGGCGCTGCACCGAACAGTCGCGCTCGCCGAAATGCACGCAATTGCCGTGGGTGTCGCCCAGCAACTGAATTTCGATGTGCCGCGGCTTCGACAGGTACTTTTCCAAGTAAACTTCGTCATTGCCGAAGGCCGCGCGGGCCTCGCCGCGGGCGAGCTGATAGGCTTCGCGCAGCTCGTCGGCGGAATGCGCCACCTTCATGCCCTTGCCGCCGCCGCCGGCCGCCGCCTTGATGAGCACAGGATAGCCCGCCGCTTCGGCCGCCGCCTCCGCCTCCTCCAGCGTCGACACCGGCCCGTCGGAGCCCGGCACCACCGGCAAGCCGTGCTTTTGCACGGTGGTCTTGGCGGTCACCTTGTCGCCCATGATGCGGATATGCTCCGGCGTCGGGCCGATGAAGGCCAAACCGTGCGCTTCCACCATTTCGGCGAACTGGGCGTTTTCCGACAAAAAACCGATGCCGGGATGGATGGCGTCGGCGCCCGTCACCGTCGCCGCCGACAGGATCGACGGGATGTTGAGGTAGCTTTCGCGGGCGGAAGGCGGGCCGATGCACACGCTCTCATCCGCCAGCCGGACATGCATGGCGTCGGCGTCGGCGGTCGAATGCACCGCCACCGTCTTAATGCCCATTTCGCGGCAAGCGCGATGGATGCGCAGCGCGATTTCGCCCCGGTTGGCGATGAGGATCTTTTCAAACATGCTGCTGACGCCGCCTTAGTCGATAATCATCAGGACTTCGCCGTATTCGACCGGCTGGGCGTCGGAAACCATGATTTCCGTCACCACGCCGCCCTTCGGGGCCTTGATCGGGTTCATCACCTTCATGGCCTCGATAATCATCACCGTCTGACCGGCCTTAACCACGTCGCCGACGCGGACGAAGGGCGCAGCGCCGGGCTCGGCCGCCATGTAAGCGGTGCCGACCATCGGCGACGACACGGCGCCGGGGCTGGAAGCGGTCTTAGATCGGAAGATCACACGTCTGAACTCCAGTCACC